>JAJPJY010000041.1 GCA_021323995.1 bacterium
GAGCTCCAGGGAATTTCGAGATGGGGCTGGCGAGTTGAAACCGTATTGTGCTTATTCTCCAGGTCAGGGCGCAGTATCGTCTGGTAAGGCGTTTTGAAGATCGAGCGGGTCAGCGTCCCGGTGAACGCGCAGAATAGCGCTAGGCCAGATCACGTGCCCCAATTAACAATCAGGGCTTGTTCTAGGCGAGTCAAACTGAACAACCACTGTCATGGCCGGGCATTCCTTTAGATACCTATATGGACCCGGGAGTCAAAGGCTTGAGCCGACCCTTTCCCTTACGAATCGATGACCTGTTCGCCCTAGATCCTAGGGTCCGCTACGTGGCAATACTCGACCGGAACCATCACCTCGTCGAGTCGCGAATGCGGACGCACGTTGCAAGCTTCACCCCTGAGGATTATGATAGGAAGTTTATGGGAAGTGTCCCACCGCTGATACTTGACACACTATCCCAGCTTGAAGCACAATGCGGACCATTGAGCCACATATCAGTACAATACGAGAAGGTGGACCTCATCTTCATTCCCCATAACAACCAGATCATCGCGATGAGCCTAGAGACCGGACCATTAGAGCCGATACTTAGGAAACTTAGAGACTCGCTCGGAGTCCACATTCACCTCTAGAACAGGAAACAAGACGACAGATGCCGAATCGCATGTTCAACTAGAAAGATGCCAAAGCCCCCGACGGGAAAAAGCCAACTAGCAAAACTAGCCGTCGCCCACAAACCCACACCCCGCCAACAAACACCAAGGAAAGAAGACTACATCGAAATCATCTACGAGCTGATCCGCGAAAAAGGATACGCAAAGCCAGTCGACATCGCCAACTACCTGCACGTAACTCCCCCGACAGTTACGGGAATGCTCGGCAAACTAGGTGAAGAACAACTACTGGTTCATGAAAAATACGGAGGCATAATCCTAACAGAAAAGGGAAAAAGTATGGCTGACTCGATCGGCAGACGCCACGCGCTACTAGTCAGTTTCCTCAAGCTTCTAGGAGCAAAAGAAGCAACCGCCCAGAAAGATACAGAAGGACTAGAACACTACATCGACACAGCAACGCTCGAACTTTTATCAAAACTAGTCGACTATGCAAGCAGGAACCCGCAATGGTGGAACCAGTTCCAGAAACAACCGCCATAGCACCAAGTGTTAAACGAGACCACTCGGAAACACCGCCAATATGGAACCCAGGCAGTCCTACAACCAAGTCTTCCAACTCCTAGAACAACACCATCAATGGTTCGCCAACTCCCTCCCTCTCATTGCAAGCGAGAATATTCCCAGTCCTGCAGTCCGAGAAGCAATACTCTCAGACTTTGGAAACCGGTACGCGGAAGGATGGACCGGAGAACGGGTCTACGCCGGCTGCAAATACATCGACCAAGTGGAACAAGTCTGCATAGACCTCGCCAAGCAGCTGTTCAGAGTAGACTTCGCTGACGTTAGACCAATCTCAGGAGTCTGCGCAAACCTCGTCGCGTACACAACATTCACCAACCCAGGCGACACAATGCTCGCTCTAGCGATTCCCGCAGGCGGACACATCAGCATGGGCAAGAAAGAATTCGGTGGGACAGCGGGCGCCGTCAGAGGGCTAAACGTCGAATACTTCCCATTCGACACCGACGAGATGAACATCGACGTAGACGCTACCGAGAAAAAAGTCCAGAAACTCGCACAAGATGGAAAGAACCCTACACTCGCAATGTTCGGAGGATCAGTCCTCCCCTTCCCACACCCAGTAAAGGAACTCGCAAACACTTTCCAACAACAAGACGCCAAGATATGTTTCGACGCCGCACACGTAGCAGGCCTCGTTGCGGGAGCACAATTCCAAGACCCACTACACGAAGGAGCCGACGCGATGACATGCAGCACACACAAGACCCTACCCGGGCCTCAAGGAGGAATGATCCTCTCGAAGGCCGAGAATGGAGAAAAGATCAAGAAATCCACTTTCCCCGGCAACGTCAGCAACCACCACCTACACCACCTCGCCGGAAAAGCGATAATGTTTGCCGAAATGCTCGCGTTCGGAAAGGCCTACGCGTCCCAGATAGTCAAGAATAGTACAGCACTGGCCCAGGCACTCCACGAGAGAGGATTCCAAGTTCTGGGAGAGAAGAAAGGATTCACAAAGTCACACTTGCTAGTCGCAGATATTACAAAATATGGAGACGGCAAAACGATCGAAAAGAAACTGGAGGACGCTAACATCATCCTCAATCGGAACCTTCTCCCCTACGACATCAAAGCCGGAAGACACTTTGAGGCACCCGGCGGGATAAGAGCAGGAGTCTCAGAAGGCACGAGACTCGGAATGAAAGAGCCAGAGATGGAAGAGATCGCAGAACTAATGACGAGAGTGGTCGTAAAGGGTGAGGATCCCCGCATGGTTGCGAAGGACGTGGCGGAGTTCCGGAAGAACTTCCAACGAGTCAGCTACGCATTCGAATCGACCAAGGACGCCTACAGCTATATTCGAATAAGATAGCACGGACATGCTGATTTCACGGCACCCTTATTACAGAGAAGTTGAAACGATCCGAACGAGGGCCACTCATTGAGTACCAAACGTGAGAAGAGAAGACGCGACGAGGCACCAATGCCCGCCGCCAGCGCTGGACTCTTACGTTTCTTCGAAGAAGACACGCCAGGCGTAAAGCTCAGCCCACAACTAGTCGTCATAGGTGGATTCGGACTAGTCGCCTTCGCACTAATCTTCTATTTCCTACTCCCTATTACTTGACCGCTTCGTGACTCAATAGTCCTCTACCAGTGTTCGCTGAGCATATGACGGGACTAGCTTAGCTTCTCGTCCCAGCCTCGTCTTTATAGCACGTCTGAATTCTTCAGCAAACCCCGTGAAAACATAGACCTGTTCTGGATCACACGCCTTGACGAACGAGACAAGCTGACCAAAGTCGGCGTGACTACTCAAGGGAAATGCAGTCACACTGCTACCTAGAGACAGAGCCCACCCCGTGGCATATGCCCTCGAAAATCTCCTACCAAGATGCGTGCGGTCGCTTGGAGTTGTTATGTAGACACATGGGTCCTTGTCGAGGATTGTCCTCCCATCGTTTGACGTCGCCGAGAACCATTCGATATCGACGCCGCTATTCCGATGAATCTCATTGACACCGTCGAGCCGAGGATTTACGATAACTGGAAGGCGGGTGTATACGTTGAATAATCGGATCATCTCTTGCGCTTTGCCCGCGGCGTAGACATGTAGACAGGGAACTCTTCCGGTCTTGATGGTTTGTAATGCCCACTCGACGATCTCGGCGTAGACGGTTTCACGAGGAGGGAACCGATAGTGTGGAGACCCGTAAGTGGCCTCCATTACGAGAAGATCACAATGCTCAGGCTCGGCAGCCTTCGTAGTGAGAGTGTCTGTGCAATTGATATCGCCCGTGTAGAGGATGGACGAGTTTGGAGTGTTGATCAGGAATTGGGCCGATCCCAACATGTGTCCAGCATCGAGGACCAGGATTTCTGAATCATCTATGATCAGCTTCTCCTTGATTTTGAGCGGATCGAAGTTTGAGATTCGATGGTTGCGTAGCGCGTGGTGAATATCTCTTGTTTCCCTGGTCGATTGTTTGACTCCCTTGTATCCGAATCCGCCGGTATGGTCCGCATGGGCATGCGATACCAACACCCTGGCTTTTTTTGGAATTCTGCGAGTCCTGGAGGGATCGAAGGCGAGTGTTAGGTCTGAGGTGTGGACGAAGAGTCCGTCGAGCCAGCCTACTCTATCGTCTAGCGTTGGTCTTTCCCTCGGGGACAGTCTCTAGTCGCTGGACCGCGTCAAGATGCAGGAATGTTTCTCCTTTCGACTCTCTATTTACCACCTGTGGAATCGGGCTGACTACTGTTGAGCGTAGAATGACAGCTTCGGATTCTGTTAGCCATATTCCGGGTGGTTCATGGGACACGACAGTGAGGCGGCCTTCATAACCAAAGTCACGGTTGATCACCGCGAGTACTCTCTTGCCGACGAGCCGTTCGAGCATGTGATAGACGGTTGGTGGTACAGAGGCCATGTTGTGCGAAGTCGGGCTCCGTTGATTGATGGTTCCAGAGCTCGCACGGGGTCCACTTATAATGGCCAACTTGAATTCGCGGAGAGATCATAGAACATGACGTATGGATTGTGGCGGTCGAACAGTGAGAGATTATGGGGTTTGCGGTACTCTCCACGTGACGGTTTGGCAAGGTTAATCTTGTAGATGGGCTTAGAAATGGTCCTTTACGGGCTCATCATGTCTGACATTGCAGAGACTGTTGGCGTAGAGAACGGTTTCGACGAGGCTGGTGAAGAGGAGCCGAATATTGTGAGGATTGGTAAGAAGCCCATTATGAACTATGTCGTAGCTTGCATGACACTTCTCAACAACGGCGTCGCAGATGTCATGGTAAGGGCTCGCGGCCAGTCTATTACAAAAGCTGTTGAGACGGTTGAGATGCTTCGACGAGCTTTCTTGAGAAATATCAAGATCTACTCTGTGGATATCGGAACTGAAGAGGTCAAACGCGAGGACGGTTCGACCGCCAGCCTCTCCATGATCGAGATTATCCTCGGACACTAACTACGGCAGGGTCGCTCGGGTTCGAGCGATATTATTAGTAGTAGAACATTAGACGCGGCCACGATCCGGTTTGCCGGCTGACGCTCAGAAGTATCCGAAGATTGTTGTGACTCCCCCTGGGCCCAAGGCCCGAGCCCTCATTAAAGAGGACGAGTCGATTATTTCACCATCGCTTGTAAGATTCTATCCCTTGGCCGCGGAGAGTGGCCATGGGAGTATTGTCAAGGATGTTGATGGCAACGAGTTCATCGACTTCAACTCAGGACTAGTCTGTCTCGCAGTCGGCCACACTCATCCGCGGGTCGTGGCCGCAATCAAGGAACAGGCAGAGAAACTGATCCACTACTCCTGGACCGACTTCTACTATGAGAAGGTGGTGCAGCTCTCAGAAGAACTAGCCAAAATTACGCCGGGATCTTTTCCGAAACGGGTCTTCTTCAGCAACAGCGGGACAGAAGCTATCGAAGCAGCGATGAAAATGGCAAAGTGGCATACGCGGAAGCATGAGTTCTTGTCGTTCATCGGCGGGTTCCATGGTCGGACACTGGGCGCGTTGAGTCTGACTGCTAGCAAGCCCTACCAACGACGCCACTTCTTCCCAATGGTGCCCGGAGATACCCACGTCCCATTCGCAGACTGTTATCGCTGCCCGTTCAAACTATCCTATCCAGAGTGTGGAATGTACTGCGTCGATTTTATCCAAGAACAGGTCCTAGACAAGTACGCGCCACCAGAGGATGTGGCGGCGATGTTTGTCGAGCCCATCCAGGGCGAAGGAGGCTACGTTGTTCCACCGGACGACTATTTCCAGCGACTGAAGAAGATGCTGGATAAGAACGGGATATTGATGGTGGATGACGAAGTCCAGTCGGGGATGGGCCGGACCGGACGATGGTTCGGAATAGAGCATTGGGGAGTGGAGCCGGATGTGGTGTGCACTTCCAAGGCGTTGGCGTCTGGGATGCCGATCGGCGCGACCGTCGCGAAGAAAGAATTGATGGACTGGGACGGAGGATCCCACGCGAACACGTTCGGGGGCAACCCAGTCTCGTGTGCTGCGGCGTTGCAGGTGATCAGTGTGATCCGAGACGAACATTTGCTAGAGAATGCGACGAAGCAAGGAGCGCATATGATGAAACGGTTGCGGGAGATGCAGGAAAAGTACCCGATCATCGGGGATGTTCGGGGGAAAGGGTTGATGATAGGCGCGGAGATCGTCAAGGATCCGAAGACGAAAGAGTATGCGGATAGGGAGGCACATGACATTATGATGAAATCGTTCCGTAGAGGACTCGCGATCATCACCGCAGGTCATTCGACGTTGCGTATTGCGCCGCCATTGCTGATCACACGGGACCTAGTAGACTCTGGACTGGACATCCTAGAAGGCGCAATCAAAGAAGTAAACCAGACAGCCAAGTAATGGACCATCGCGCAAGATTTCCGAGCGCTCCCAAGGCCTTGTCCTGAAGTCGATTGATCGGCTAGCGTCTCTGCATATACTTGGCCACAGTTTTCCAAGTGTAAGAGTCTATGTTGAGGTTGAATGCCGCGCCTGGATACTCCCAAGTGTAGTCTTGGACTTCGTCATGGTCCAGCTTGACCTGTTGGTCGCCGGCTCGGCAGAGAAAGTCGAAGAAGATGAAGTGTTTCTTTTTGTAAAACTCCTTCGCATAGATCGCTTCCTGCATCGTGAGAAACTCGACCACTTCCACATCTAGTCCAACCTCTTCCTTGACCTCGCGCTTGAGAGCCTCTTCCATCGTTTCACCCAGCTCAATATGCCCGCCGGGCAGAGTGTACTTGTCAAACCACTTGTGAGACTTGGCGAGCAGGATCTTGCCATCCCTGTTGACAACTAGGGCGCCCACAGTCGGTTCAGGATAGACTTGGTCTTTGGAAACGTGTTGCTTCACGGAAGAAGACAATGTGCTAACCTCTCAGAAGCTCAGAATCTTGAGAATATAGCTGTATGATGAATCGAATAGCGAGCGGGCTTAGACAAGCTGGAATATTGATGGGAATTCGATGAAGATCCTTCCCTCTAATCAGAAGATTTGGGTGGTTGTTGGATCAATTGCTCGGGTTTCTGAAAGACGAGTGTTCGTACTTAACGATATCATAGAAGTCTAACGGATTCACATTCTAAACTTGCTTAGGCTTCGCAGAGCTGGCTTTAGCCGCCTCTTTGTACTTGCAACGAATTCTGTGGGTCCCGATAGTGAATATCTTTGCGTCGAGTATTCTTGACAGACTTACAACCTTCCTGGGCCTCTCGGTGGGTTTTGTAGAAAGTGACCCGGCTCAGGTGTGGGCACTCGCTCAAATGCCCTGGTTCTTCTATTCGTCGGCACTGATCATTCCTGCGCTGATCAGCGCAATGATGACCTTCGGAATCCATTTCCTTCAAGCTCCCAGCCTTCGATTGCATAGACGATTTCTCGCGGTCTTCTTCCTTGGCCTCAGCATTTACAGATGGACACCTGTTGTGAACAATCTGCTCCTTATTCGAGGGGCCGTTTGACTAGCTATCAAGCGAATTTCGCAACGATAATAAAGTGGATTCTTCGGCGGCACTGCCGAACCCTGTGTTGAGCCGATCTTCTGGCCCGTTCATTGTCGAAGTGGAGAATGCATGGAAGGTCTACCAGACGGGTGCGGTCAAGGTAGAGGCTCTAAGGGGTGTCAATTTGGGTGTTAAGAAAGGCGAGATGGTCGCGGTCATGGGCCCCTCGGGCTGCGGCAAGACAACTCTTCTGAACTGTTTCTCGGGCTTGGACGATCTTTCCAAGGGCAAAGTGACAATCGAAGGCGTCGACTTGGCCACAATGTCCGACGATCAAAAATCCGAGTTTCGGGCCAAAAGGATGGGCTTCATCTTTCAAGCCTACAATCTCCTGCCTGTTCTCACAGCCCAAGAGAATATCGAACTGCCTTTACTATTAGCCGGCGTCACCGAAACAGAGGCGCATGTGGCAGCGGTTGACGCGCTCAAGATGGTAGGCTTGACTGAATGGGCGAGGCACAAGCCAATGGAGCTGAGCGGGGGACAGCAGCAACGAGTCACCATCGCCCGAGCACTTGTGAACAAGCCCGCTATAGTCTGGGCTGACGAGCCGACCGGGAACTTGGACTCTGAGAATTCTCAGGAGATTATCAAACTCCTCCGGAGCCTCAACCAGCAATACTCACTGACCGTTGTTCTGGTCAGCCATGATCCGTCAATTGCTCAACAGACAGATCGAATCGTTCACATGAGGAATGGTCAGATCGAGCGAGAAGTCAAACCGGTTATCGTCGCGAGCTGACTCGTGCATAGAACGGTGTAGGTTTTGAGTAGTTCAAATTCGAAACCATTTCTCATCGGTCTCACTATTCTCATGCTCATCATTTCGCTAGGGGAGTCTCTAGCTCTCTTCCTCGATTATCAGAACAACCGTTTCTTGCAACAATACGTTTCGAATAATGGCTCACTCATAATCGAGCAGACTGCTGGGCTCTTCTTGATCGCGGGCGCACTTGCCTTTCTAGCTCACAAGATTTCAACAGCCAAGCCCACCGGACGAGTCGGACAGGCGTCACGCCGCATCACTTCTTTGTCGCCTCTGATTGTAGCATTCATCGCGTTGGTGCTTTGGTTCAGTCTCTTCAGCCCAATCTTCGGAGGCTCACTAACCAATCTCGAATTGTACGGAGTAGCAGTCCTACTTCTAATCATGGCAGGGATGATGGCCAGAGATAGAATCACGGTCAAAATGAGTTTCAGAAACTTTACGCGCCGAAGGACCAACATGGCAATCGTCATCGCGGGACTAATGATTGGCACTGCAATGATCTCCGGCTCCCTCGTGACAGGAGACACTCTGACCAACCTTTTCACTCGTGGAGCTTACAATGGATATGGATATGCAGACGAGGTTGTCTTCTCGCCGACCACGACGGGTTTCCAGTTCTTTCCCATCAGCATAGCTCACAACCTGTACGGTAACCTATCTAGCAGCTCCTCAGCGGGTCCCTACTTCCGTGGAATTACGCCAGAGATTCTAACCAGCGTTACTGCAATCGACCTTGCTAACGGGGTTGTTCAGCAGACAAGTCTGATCGGAACCTACGGAAACGCATCTCAGACTTTAGGCGATTTTCATGCGAATGATGGTTCTGTAATATCGCCCAACATAAACGATAATCAGGCCATAATCAACGACCAAGCCGCACGGGACCTGAACGCTACTGTCGGGCAGATGCTCAAGATATTCTCGCCTGCGAACCAGACCTTCTCGGTATTCCTGCAAATCACCGGCATTGCTGTCTCGGATGCGAGGGGCGACTTCACCCAGAACGACAATATCTTCGTAACATTGAACACGGCGCAGGCGCTTACTTTTCAGCCCGGTTCCGTAAACTATGTTGCCATAACCAACACGGGAGGACTGCGCGACTCCATCCAGTATACCTCGACCGTCGGATTAGTTGCCAACCAAACACTGAACAACATCCAACAGCCTTTAGCAAATTTCGCATGCAAGACCAGTCTGAACGCTATCGGAAACTCGACACCCTATCTGTGCGCCTATGGAGCGAAAGAGGCCGCTGTAAACAGTGCAACTAGTGGAGCTCAGAGCCTTGAGAATCTGTTCTCTGTACTTAGCACGATAACGATCGTCGCTGGAATCGTTCTCATCATCAACATGTTCATCATGTTAGCGGAAGAACGCAAATCCGAGATGGGCATGGCCCGCGCCGTCGGAATGAAACGCGGCCAGCTAACGAAACTGTTCTTGTTTGAAGGAACATTCTACGCTGCCGGATCCTCACTCGTCGGAGTATTCGTCGGGATCGGCATAGCCTACGGCATACTCTATGCCTTTGGAAACATCATCAGCAATTTCTTCCCCGTCAGCCTAGCACAAGTTCTCGACAGCTTCACATTTACCCCAACCAGTCTTTTCACAGCCTTCACTGAGGGACTCTTCATTACTTATCTGACCATCCTCCTCACCTCTTGGCGAGTCAGCAAACTCAACATCCTCAGAGCCGTTAGAGACATACCTGAGCCTCCAAGCGGGACGAGAACCTACACCAAACTATTCTTCGTCGGAATAGCTCTAGCCATCATAGGCGTTCTCGTATTCGAAGCCTCCTTTGCGGCCAAGTCCGACATAGAAGCACTCCTAGGGCCGAGCCTCGTAATCCTCGGCCTGGGCCTAGCATCGGCTCGGTTTCTCAAGAACCGCTACGCCTTCACACTCACCGGCTTTGGACTCCTAGTTTACTGGTGCGTCCCAAGCTTCTCCTTCAACAACAGCGTCGTTTCGAACTACAACGTCGGACCCGAAGGACTGATAGTTGGAGGAATGTTTATGGTGACCGGGGCCATTCTGTTGGCGTTATTCAACACCGACATTATACTCAGGAGCCTCCGAGTGTTCTACCGGGGGAGAAAGCGACTTACGGTCATCTTCAAGACGGCGCTTTCGTATCCGGGAAACAAGAGATTCAGAACTGGTGCCACAGTGGCCATGTTTGCGCTAGTGATACTTTCAGTGGTCACAATCTCATTCATTACTGCAGAGCAGAGCAACGCCCTCAACAATGCGGTCGTGCAAGATTCAGGCGGGTACGATATTGTCGCACAAACAGCGGTCAGCATTCCGAACCTTGCTACTCAAGTGAATGCGGACCATAATCTCGACGGGAAGTTAGCGGCAGTAATCCCATTCAATTCGACTGAAGTCGCAGTCTACGACCTCACATCAGGAATAGACTACGGACAAGTCGCGGCGGCTGGAGGAGACCCTCGTGCCGTCGGTCCAGACAACTTCTTCACGACCAACACGTTTCCGATGGTGCTCAAGGCTAACGGCTACAAGACAGCCGCAGACGTGTGGAATGCGGTTACCGCCCCCAACTCTTCAAGTGTAGTCTGGTTCTTCGGGCAAGTAAACACGCGTGGACCTCCTACAGCCGCTCAAACCCCGGCTGCAGGAGATCTACTACATCTCGTCTCATCGCCTGATGGGGGAAGGACGTTGTACAACGCGAATGTCACGGTCGCCGGAGTCTTGAACAGTTTCCTGCTCGGAACGGGCGTCATGGCCACTGGCCAGCTCCTGTCACATTACTTCCATGTTGGATCTGGACAGTTTGGACTCGTGAAAGTAACCAGCGGCACGAACCCGACCACGGTCGCTAACGTCATGAAAAGAGACTTTGCAACGCTAGGAATGGGAACCACAGTCATAGCTGTCATCATCAACGACTTCATCCAAGTCGGCAATTCTTTCCTCGGAGTCTTCGAAGCGTTCCTCGCTCTAGGACTAGTAGTGGGAATAGCGGGCTTGGGAATAATCTCGATAAGGTCAGTGGTGGAAAGACGGAAGGAGATCGGAATGCTACGTGCCATTGGCTTTAGGAAGAGAATGATTCTGGCCACCTTTCTGCTCGAGAACAGCTACGTTGCGCTTCTGGGCATATTCATCGGGACCCTGCTCGGAATCGACCTTGGATATGCTATAGCATCCAGTCCCGGATCTGGAGTCACTTTTGTCATACCATGGGTGTCGCTTCTCGAAATCGTGGCATTCAGTTACGGGCTCGCAGTACTGACAACACTGGGTTCTAGCCGGAGAGCGGCTGGCATTCCACCAGCAGAGGCACTGCGCTACACCGAATAAGCCAAGAACCTTAATCAATTCTAAAGAATTGTGCCGTTAGACTCTGCAATGCCCGACGAACTTCGATTGGTTGCTTCTCAGATCGCAGCCTGCACCAAGTGCGATCTGTACAAGGGGAGAGAGAACACTGTCCCAGGAGAGGGACCCATTGATGCCAAGATCATGTTCGTAGGCGAGGGTCCTGGCCAGAACGAGGATGAGCAGGGCAGACCCTTCGTCGGAGCCGCGGGAAAATTACTGACCGACCTCCTGGCATCGATTGGACTCAGTAGGTCTGACGTTTTCATTACGAACATTGTCAAGTGCAGGCCCCCGAATAACCGTGCGCCGAAAAAGGCTGAGATTGAAGCCTGTAATACATACCTGATAGATCAGATTAGGCTGATCAACCCACAGATCATCTGCGCGCTCGGAACACCGGCGATAGTGACACTGTTAGGCGAAGAATACTCTGCCACCAAAGTACACGGAAAGCCCACATCGAAGAACAGTCTTACAATTCTACCGATGTATCATCCAGCTGCCGCTCTATACGATGGGTCTCTCAAAGAAGTGCTAGCGTCAGACTTCAGGACGCTTAGACAACTGCTAGACGCAAGGACCAAGCTGGAACAGCCTATTGAAAATGGCCGTAGCTCCAGAGGTCGAGAGACGTTAGAAAAATGGATATGATTCTGGAGAGCGACCAAGACACATAAGGGTTGGATCAGGCTTTCGGTGCGCCGGTAGTCGAGTCCAGTATCGCACAGAGCTCTTCCTCAATCGTCCCGTATTTTCTTGGACTTTCTATGAATCTCCCTATCTCTCTCCAGTTCTTATCGTAGACGATGATAGTGGGGATTTTTCGGATGTTCATCTCGTCTGCCATGTCTCGATGATTGTCGTAGTCAACAATCCTAGCCTGTAGCAAATTGTTCTTGGCGATGGCGAGAGACTTTGCAAGTCCTGGCACGTATGCGACGCAGTCTCCACACCATTCAGCAGAGAACACGATAAGATGGTACTTTTGATCTATCTTCTCAAGTTTGTGGATGCAGTTCGGGTTCGGTGCATAGTCCTGTAAGCGTTTCTTCATCGCCTGTTTTGCGCGTTCAACCTTGACCTCGTTGATGTAGTCGAAGGGGTCTTTGCCGACTCGAAGAGCCATCATAGTGGTTTCAGCAGGCTATTGTTGTTTTTCGAGCTGTGTCAAGAATACGGTCGAGGCTTCCTTCTCCCCGTTCATGTTCTCTCTGACCTTTACGCCTGTTATTTTCACATGGTCGCCTATTCTTAGGCTTTCAGTTTTTTCCGCATGCGTATCCCAGAGGCTGACCCGTATCCTTGCCGTATCGTCTTCGATGTTAATATTTGAGACTCTTGTTCTCCGACCTTCTCGAGTTTCGATCTCCCTCGGCTCACTTCTCTCGATGATCTTTCCAGAAATTGTCCAAAGTGCGGGGCCGGGATGTAGGGACCCTATCGACGCGACTGGGGTCTCAGCAACAAAATCCGCGCTCTCCTTGGTCACTTTGGATTTCGAGCCGATGTTGACGTAGACCATGCCATTCCTCTCTGTAACCCAGTGGTCCTGAATCAGTAAGAGCGCGCCTTCTCCCATTGAGAGAACGTCTTGGGCGTGGGTGTCCCAGAACTTTGCAATCAACAGTCCAGACTCGCTGGAACATAGTGCCCACGTTGGACCCTTCTCAGATTGGCTTTTCTGAAGCTTGAGCAATCGAAAGCGAAGCTGGTCAGAGGCCCTGAAGTTGGCACCTGGAGTGGTGATATTGTTCGTCAACGGTTCTGACGATTGGGATCGCTTCATGATCTGGAAACTGGCCCGGGATCCAAGGTGAAACTCGACCTCTCCACCCATACCATGCTTCGTGTATCCATGAAGAAGCCTCACGGTCGAGCCGGGCACCAATGACTCCCTGGCGAGAGTATCGGCCATGTCATCCCAGAAGACGCATGTAATCTGGCCCGACTTGTCTCCGACCTTCATTCTCATAACCTTCCCCTGGGTCCCGTCGGATCGTTGGAACTCACGAAGGTCTCCGACCATTACTACTTGGCCGGTGATTGTGGAATTGTTCAAGCCGGCATGGACGCTCGTGATACGCTGGTCCCCAATACTGTTAGCTGGGAGCGCGGATACCGATAGCTGCTGTGCAACGAGGCGTATGGCGCCCTCATCCGACAATAGCCCGTGGGATTCTTGCTTTTTCTGGTCCACCATTGTGATAAGCTGGTCTCTGTCGATGTTCGGATTGTGGGACAGTATCTGGTTTAGTAGGTCGTCGAAAGAGGCGGGCATGTTAGTCCCAGAACATTCGGGTGCGCTCGAACTCTCTCTCGGCTCTGAGGATGCTCAGGTATAAGTCATCTTCTCCTCCCGTCCGGTTCCTCAACAGTCGAGTCGCAGTGGTTGGTCCCACTCCCCTAGCGGCCAACACTAGGCCTGCCTTCTTTCCATAGGTCTGCAATAGTCCCGCTGACCTCCAGGCCGTCATCCACTCTTTCTCTTCCTCAGCCTGCAACCTGTAACCTTTGAGTTTCTTCTGGATAATCTTGGGCAAGGCGTCATTGCTCAGATAAGTGGCCGAGATCAGAGTCGATCTACACTTTGGACACCGTATCTGCTCATGCAGATTGTCCACCGTTCTGGTCCCATCCCATTTTCCACAGTTGATACACAATAGTCGCAGCTTCGTCGAGAGTAGTCGGCTCTTGATCACTTCGATGATCGAAGTCTCTTCGACCGCGGGCCGGAGAAGTCCATGTGGAACGATCCGATCGAGAAGCGGAAGAGCAAGCGGTGTGCATTGACCTGCATCCTGGACGGCCTCGAGCAATATCTCACCCGATCCGATCATTGAAAGAAGCTTCTTGCCGCCTTCCACGTCCAGTTTCTCCGCGAACAGTTCTCGCCGGGTCTCACGGTTTGAAATAGAATTCTTGAAAATATCAACAAGCAATCTCGCCTGGCGAGCTTTGTACTCTGCCTCCCGACTGACAGCGCCTATTCGACGTAGCACATGCCAGTGTTTCCAGGCGAACAGATCCGAGTGCTCGACCGTCTCGTTGATCATCGTCTCCAATTCTTGGGGAGACAGTTTTCCAAGCTCCTCGGCTACCATGAAAGCGCTGACCGGGCGTGGGAAGATCAATGCGAACCGATACTGGTCTACTTGTGTGGCGATGTTGGATCCGAATCGCGAGCCGAAGAGCGCAGCCATAGCGTTCGCTAATGCCTCATTGACCAGATTACCTGCGCATGTGTGGATGATGACGCTGTTCTCGAAACCCTCGACAAGGACAAGTTTGTCCGAGGGAAGCTTTGCCTGTTTCGTCTGGAGTGCTAGAGTCGAGCGGACCTTCTCCCTCTCTGTCTCCTGAAGAATTCCGTCGATCTCGCCTGTTGACGCGAGTGTTCTCCGCATCCGGCCCACCTCACTTGCCACGTCCATCTGTACGGGGATCATGTCGCCCTCCCATCCTGGAATGGCAGTAAGGCTCGGGGGTGCGGTCTCGACCTCTACGTGTAGCTTTTCCTCGTCAACTGAGAGAACTCGCCACGTCTGACCGTGAAGAATGAATTCGGCGCCGCTGACGCATCTTCGAGCTACGAAATCCTGGTCTAATGTTCCGATTCGCCGTTTGCGGAAGAAATCGAACACAGTATACTTCTGGACGTCGGGTATGACTGAAAGATTCTGGAAATAGTATTGTATCGCCTTCGGATTTCGGACAGAGAAGGTATCCCCGAACCTCCGGATCAGACGCAGTTCGTCAAGCTGGTGAATCGTATCGTCCAGCTCGTTTGGCTGTAGGTCGCGGAATGGATATGATCGCTGGACTAGCTCCAGAATCTGCTCGCTTGTCATCCGGCGCTCTTGTAAAAGTATCCCGATGATCTGGTGAGCGAGAACATCGAGCGCTTTCTCGTGAATTATTGGACGTTCTAGTCTTCCAGCTTTAGCCCGAGAAATTAGAACCGCTGATTCTAGTATATCGTCCGGACTCGTAGTCAGTATTATTCCGCGGCTCGTTCCGCCGAGGGTGTGGCCACTCCGTCCGATTCTCTGTACGAGCCTGGTGGTCTCGCGGGGCGAAGTGTATTGGATGATGAAGTCGACGCTTCCGATGTCGATGCCGAGTTCAAGGCTGCTTGTGCAGATCATGGCCTTGAGCTTGCCTTCCTGGAACTCTTTCTCTGCCTCTTCCCTAAGCTCCCTCGACAATGAGCCGTGATGGACCCTCACGCTGGTCGAGCCGAGTGCACGAAGCTGCGACGCGAGAGCCTCCGCATGCTCTCTTGTGTTGGTGAAGACTAGGGTTGACTTGTGAGCTTCGATGAGCTCCTGTATCCTACGCGCTCTCGCGACCGTAGAGCTTGGCAGGCCGAGGCCTGAGGCCTCCTCTTGATCCTTGTGCGTGGGGGTGATGGAGCCGATGCTGATTTCCAATCCTCTTACCTCGTCGGAGCGTAGGATACTGATTTTTCGATTGGTCCCGGCTAGGAATTGTGCGATCCTCTCCGGTTCACCTATTGTTGCTGAGAGGCCGATTCTCTGGAACTCTGTCTTGGTCAGCTCGAAGAGCCGTTCTAGGGCAATAGAAAGCTGGACTCCTCGCTCGTCCGTTGCTAGCTCATGGACTTCATCGACTACGATCCATCGGACAGAGCGGAGGTGTTCCTTCATCTTCCTTCCGACTAGGATTGATTGGAGAGTCTCTGGGGTTGTGATGAGCATGTCAGGCGGGCTCCGGGCTTGCTGGGACCTTGCACTGGTAGAAGTGTCGCCGTGACGAACCTGGATCTTCACGTCAAGGTCACGTCCCATCTCCTCAAGTCTACGCAACAGGTCCCTGTTCAGAGCCCGCAGAGGTGTGATGTAGAGAATCGAAATGCCCCGAGTCCTTTCTGAAGATCGTTTCCCAAGAAACTCGTCTAAGACTGGCAGGATTGCCGCGAGGGTCTTACCGGTTCCAGTTGGCGCGATTAGGAGGACGTTTTCGCCTCGCAGGATTGCAGGAATTGAGAGCTGTTGTATTGGGCTAGCTTCTAGGAAGCCTTCTTTCTCGAGTCTTTCCAGTACGGGGGGTTTGAGTACTGAGAAGGCCGAGCTAGGCATCTACGACCATGTAAGTTGTTCTCGGACACTTAAACTCTAGAGGACGCGCTGGGGTTGAAGACTAGTCTTCTTCGTCTTTCTTCTTCTTTTCAGCGGGTCTTTCGCTGGCGATGTAGAAGAAGATCAGTATGATTGCTACGAAGCTGAAAATGTAGAGTAGGAGCTGGAGCAGTGAATACTCGGAGTCTGGGGAAAGGCCGTATGACACGACAGCTCTACCAAATCAGAGGCGAGCTTCGGAAACCGGATACAAAAACCTTCAGATGCGTCTCGAAGAAGCTCTCGAATTCCACTTCGCGGTCAGGTCAGCATAGCGGGAGTCCGACTGGTCGGACGTGTCAAATTTCCCCAGCGCCTCAGCGATCTGCTGTGCCACCAGATGATAGCAGAGCTGTTTCTTATTGTCCATGACTCGGAAGTAGTAGTCGTCGCAGGTGCAGAACATGCTTTCAGGCATTACCTGGTAGTCGCCTTTCCGGCCCCTAACAATCCATACGGTTCGGCCACTGGGCTTGAACTTGAAACATGTAACGCTCTTGGCCTCAACCAATCCGAGAGCCGGGGGGAGACGCTTTTCGAACACCTTCGACAAGGTCTGTTTCTGTCCTTCAGACAGAGCATGGGTGCGGCGTAGTTCCTCGGACAACTGCTTCAAAACTACGTCCTCGTCGGGCTTCGGTGTCACTCTTCTCTGATCGACAGGTGGGTTAGGAGTATGATAGGGTTTCCAGGGTCCTGACTAAGAATAGAGAACTTTTTTGTCAGAGTATTCGGATTGGGACGTACTTGATGTGGGGCGTCACGCCTGCTTCAGAGCTTTCATCGTTCTCTGTGTTCGTGTACTCGTGCAGATAGTCCCAGAACGACTCGCCTTTCCAGGTTGAACTGTCTCTGAGCGGCTCAATTTGGACATGGCTGAAGAACTTGTCATATACCGTTGATCTCTCATGTTGCAACGGTGGAGTGCAGTAGCACGTTTCGTACCATCTGACCTCTCCATCGAATATTACCGCCCTCTTCATTGAGGCAAGGATCTCCCTCCCGTCAGGCTCTTGTTTTTCCACGCTTCCGTCGTTGAGAATTGTCCAGAAAAGGGGAAGTTTGTCTATTCTGGGTTGCGCCCGAATAGTGTACTTCATTGGTGCCTTAAGTCCTTCTTCGGCTGTTCTGAGGCTTAGCGCTTGCCTATCGGAGTTGATAGTGAAGATTGTTGGTCTCGGCTCTCCCGCGTTCTGTTTGGACGGAGAGGACGGCTGTTTTGACAGCCTTCCTGTATGTGTGGAGTGCAGGTGCGCTGATGCATTGCAAGCATTCACGATTGTTGCTCGGCCTGTGAGGGGTGTGAATTAGGCCTTGGAGTGAGGGATGGGTATTGTGAGAGCCTCTTTTGGCTCCCAAATCCAGGCTTACATCATTCAAACTCATGTTTTTTAACACAAATGGCGATCTGGCAAAGTAGCTATTAAACTCTCGGTTTTACTGATGCAAACGTATGTGTTTATGGCTGAGAAAGTGCTATTAGTCAGTAAACTCCCTATTTTACATCGACTTGAGAGATTGAGGACATTCAAGTACGTCCGAGACCCCAACGCCTTCGAACTAATGGCAGACGAAACCCGCCGACGAGTCATCTACCTCCTCCGAGCAAAAGAAATGACCGTCAGCCAGATCGCCGCAGAACTCCAACTGACCCCACAAGCAATCTACCACCACATACGAAAACTAACCGAAGCTGGCCTGGTGGAAGTTGCCAAGGAGGAAAGAGTCGACCACTTCATCGAGACCTACTATCGAGCCGCAGCGGAAGTCTTCGAATTCATCCATGGTGAAGGAGGAAGCGAAAAGTATGGTGAACAAAGAGTCCGAGAAGCGCTCCAAGCACTCAACCAGCTAGGAATCGAAGCCCGAGCTGACGACGAGATAGTTTCTCGAATGATCAAGATCTCGAAACAAATGAACGAACTCGCCCTGACACCAGAAATGGAAGAGAAAATCCAGAAGCTTGAGGGAATCGACTTCATAGGAAGGAAACACGTCGCTGACTATCTGAACCTCTTGACGATGAGTGACCGACAGTTCGAAGAATGGCTCAACTTTGAAAGAACACGACGAAACCTGCTAAAATCAGCAGTCGCAGGTCCCATGCATGTCCCAGCACCAGCCGCGAAGAAATAGCGAGTGGACCCCCGCCGGGGCGGTTCTTGATAATTGGATCAGTTCCTCTATCGAATCCAGCCGATACGGCACGAAATGTTGACGAAGGGAGCTACGGAAGCCGAATCGCGCATCGTCTCGGAACACTTCAACTATTTGAAGCGACTTACTGATGATGGCGTAGTCATTCTGGCCGGACGTACCCAAAACACTGACTACAGCAGCTTCGGAATCGTTCTTCTCAAAGCAGAATCCATCGATGCAGCACGTGAAATCATGCTAAATGATCCTGCGGTGAAGAACAATGTGTTCCGGGCAGAACTCTATCCTTACAAGACCTCATTGTTTAGTCCGAATAACGCTAAATGATCTCGGAATCTGACGATCTAAGCCGGATTCAGCTAAACCGCTTCTTAGATGAGCTGGTGGGATTGGCAGGCAATCAAACGAGTCCCTCCTCGGTCCCGGTCCTTTGACTTAGGACGCGCTTTGTAGATGCAAAGAAAGTTGCCAATTCATTTCTGATGGTTACACGAAAGGTATGTTCCGGGACCCCTAGGTAGAGTAGGGAAGAACCCTTGTCGCCATTGTCGAAGAGGATAGCATTCGCGCTCTCATTCATGTTGCTACTTCCCATGATTGCAACCGTTGCGGCCCCACCTCCAGGTGTACATTTCAGCGCGCCCGGCATGTCTCCTTCATCCCCAGGGCCAAACGATCAAGTCACGGTCACAGTAACCGTGACAGCCAACGCAGGCATCCAGAATGTCACAGTACACTACACAACCGACAACTGGAAGACGACTAACACAACAATCCTGGCATCGTACAACTCAACGAGCCAACAGGCAACCGCCCACATACCTCCACAATACAACGGCGGACACGTAGGGTACTATTTCCAGGCATTCGACAATAACAATAACGTGGGAACGGACACCAACGGTGGAAACTACTTCAGCTACGCCGTATCAGCACCCACATCCAATGCCACTACTAGCATGTGGATAGAAATAGCAATAGTCTTAGTCGTCGTTGGAGCTGCTGTATCAATAGGTTTCTACTCGCTGCGTCAGAAACCGAATCCCACTGGACAGTAGCCCAAGGTCGTATACCGACCTGTAAACTGCGACATCAGTCGTGAGAACGAGAGAGCCCACGTTTTTTGAAAACCGGAGCATCCCGGAAAGTTTAGCTTAAGGGAAACGGTAGCAGTACGAGTTCGAGCCCTGTCTCATCGTGTCCGAAACCATCGTGAAACCCGTAGCAGATCAGGCCGCCCTACTCTTGCAACATGAGTCTGACCGGGTCCTGGTTGTTGCGGATCTACATCTCGGCTGGGAAGTCTCCCTGTCCCACCAAGGGATACATGTGCCCTCTCAGGTCCCGAGACTCCTAGACAAACTGCGTAGGATTGTCAAAGATGTTCATCCTCGACAGGTGATCCTCCTTGGCGATGTCAAGCATGCTGTGGCAAAAGTCGAACTGGAAGAGTGGAAGTACGTCCCAGAATTCTTCGATGGTCTAGTGGAAATCATTCCGGACGTCCAGGTTGTCCCCGGCAACCATGATGGAAACCTCGAACCTCTCACCCCACGAAGTGTAAAGATCGGGACATCTGAGGGAATTTCTCTCTGGGACAGTGTCGGACTCTTCCATGGTCACGCATGGCCCTCACCCCCATTGCTTGGCTGCAAATTCCTAGTAATGGGTCACCTACACCCAACCGTTGTCTTCAAGGACCCATTGGGCTTCCGCATCACACGTCAAGCATGGGTCAGAGCAAAGAGCAACGGTCAGAAACTTGCAGAGGGTGTCTTGAAACACGCCTCTGTCAAATACGAAGGCAATGCGACCGACGAGTACGCGAAAAAATATGGAGTCAAAGTTGTCGACGCGGACTGCGTCATAATGCCCAGCTTCAACGACTATCTTGGCGGACAGCCGATCAACCGGGCCTTCACCGAGGGTTGGACGGATCTCTACAAGGAGTACATGGGACCCGTGTTGAGATCAGGCGGGGTAGACTTTGAAAACGGTGAAGCATACCTGTTCGACGGGACATACCTAGGAAAGATCGAGGATTTGCGTAAGCTGAATCAATAATGTCCTAGTTTGAATCGTCCCGCGGCGCGATCTTGGCGAGGGTAGAGCTGAGATTGGTTCCGTTCAGCTTCGCAATGTCCCGCAGCAGATCATAGTAGGATCTGACATGGCGGTTCCCATCTCTAGCATGGTAGAGCGTAAAGTTCGCATACATCGTCGGGGCAATTTCGTGATTGTACATTGGATACTGGGTCTCGGACAAGCCGAGCTCGACGAGTTGTTGTGAGATGACTCCTTCGCGAAGTTCTCCGGCCTTCCTGCTCTTCCGTTTTCTCAGCCGGGCTTTTAGCCGGTTGCCTTCCTCTCTACAATCGGCGCTACAGTATTTTTCGCTGAACCAGCCGAGAAACTTGCGTTTGCAGACGAGGCATGTTTTTAGGACCTTGTGGTCGGTTTTTTCCAGCGATGGTTCCCTGCTGTCTGTTTCTTGGTTGCTCCCAATACTACCTACGTACTGGTATAAAATCCAAGTGCACCGACACCGCAAGAACCAGACTATCCGGAGCTTGTCTTTGCCTCGATTCCCCGTAAGTAAGGCTCATCGTAAAAGCTAAAGCGAAACAGGGCCCGACCGGCCTTCGAGGGGCTGTCGGCTAGCCAGGTCTAGAAGGCTTATGAAAAGCCCGGACTGGCCGCGTGGCTTGGGAGCCATCACACGGTGGCCGCGAACCCACGAAATCGCAGGTTCAAATCCTGCCAGCCCCACCAGGATTTTCTCTTTATCCGAATATACCATCTCAAACGTTAAGTCTTTCAAATTCACGTGTCTTTGGAAGCGGGATACGTTATGGGTAAGACCAGCAAATACAGAACGGGCAAGTCAACAGGGACTCATGCTGGCAACGTCGAGTTCGAAAGACTGAGAAAAGAAAAGCGCAGATGCAGAAAAAGTCAGAGATAATACTAGCGAATCCACCAAACCCGGGCAGAGACGTTTGAGAAAAATCGTTGTTCTTTCCTTCGTAACGCTCGACGGAGTTATGCAGGCCCCAGGGGGACCTGAAGAAGACAAAGGTGGCAGTTTTAAGTGGGGAGGCTGGAGCGTTGGGTACTGGGACGACTATCTCGGTAGGGTCATGGGCGAGCAGATGGGGAAACCCTTCGACCTCTTGCTCGGAAGGAAGACCTACGATATCTTTGTAGCTTTCTGGCCGAAACAGGGAACCGACAATCCAGCTGCGGCCGGTCTGAACAACGCAAAGAAATTCGTAGTTTCGACAACTCTGAAAAAACCAGAGTGGGCTAACACCACCGTGCTGAAAAACAATGTTGTGAGTGAGATCAAGAAACTCAAAGAAAAGAACGGCCCTGAAATACAGGTCCACGGAAGCAGCGACCTCATTCAGACTCTCCTAAAACATGACTTAGTTGACGAATTTCGTCTGAAGATCTACCCAGTCACGCTCGGCAAAGGTAAGCGCTTGTTCGCCGAAGGGACCATTCCAGCAGGGTTCCAACTAGTCGAGAGCAATGCTTCGCCTAAGGGCGTAATCGTCGCCACATACGTACGTGCTGGCGAAGTTAAGACAGGTTCCTTCGTGATGTAGTGGCTGTCGAACCAGAATTCTAATTCACGTCACAATCTCAGGCGGGGCCGCCTTTCTCTCCGATTTCTCTACTGGAATCAGGCTATGCAAATTGACCTTCAGTCTGCCCAAGTATTCATCTTTTAGACGTAGAAGTGCAATGTCGACCTTTTCTGGAAATTCGCCGTAGCTCTTCATCCAGTAGTGTTCCATCTCGACTGCTCGTCCACTGTACCTGGGTCCCGCGATCTCGTCTGAGACATGGTGGAGCATTTCCTCGGCAATAGTCTCCAAGCCTTTGAAGTAGGAGTCGGAATCGTTTCCCGTATACCACGCGTCCATGAGAGAAGAGTACGTCTCTCGCCCGAGAGTCATCAGTCCTAGACAATAGTCTGCGTAAGTATCGAGATGTTGCCAGCCCAGTCGTGACTTGTCAGGAAGCTGTCCGCCGGACAGGCTAGCAGAGCTGATGAGACTCTCAGCCGAGTAGTCAACGCCTGGCAAGATAATTGGGACGACAGGATCCTTGATAGTTCGAGGTAAGAGCTGCTTGCGAATTCCCGGGACCTTTCTGAAGAAGGACTGAACTCTCTCGTAAGTGATTCGGCCTTCAGTCGAGTCATAGGATCCTCCGAGGATTCTAAACCTGAAAAATGGATAGTTGTACGCGTGTTTCTCGAGGTCAGGTCGTATCTCCTGAAAGAAGTCTGTCATGAACTGCCTCGTCAACAGGATGAATCTCTCGATAACGATCCTTCTCGGGTTGCTGGCGAGTGGCTGCTCCGATACGTCGAGCGCGATTCTCTTCGTGAGTTCGTGTGAAGGCATCGACTGAAGATAGTCTGTCAACTCGCTCATACGCGGCAACTGATACCAAACCTGGTTAACCCTAAGCGGCTTCAACAGAGTCCCCTACCTCTCCTAAGGAATAAACAATGGTCCCCGGGTCAAGATCATAGGTTGAGCAAGTCCGCGGCTGAAATGGTGATTGAATCGGGGATGGACCTTGGAGTTGCACGGCTTCTTCAATCCCAGGACCCCTCGGTCCGCTATTTTGCGCTTACAGAGCTAGCAGGCAGAGTTCAAGACTCGCCAGAACTGGAAAGATCACGAAAAATCATCCAGAGAGGACCCCGTTTCCAAAAGCTTCTCACGGGACAGAGACCGGACGGAGGCTTTGGAGTTCATCCTTACCAGAAATGGACTGGCGCACACTGGCGTCTCGTATCCCTTGTAGAACTGGGAGCTCCAACCGGATTTCGACCAGCGATCAAGGCAACCAACCTCGTCCTCGAATGGCTGCTTGGAGAGGCGCATATCAGCAACGTTCCTAAGATTAACGGACTGTACAGGAGATGCGCTTCGCAGGAAGGAAACGCACTAGCAGTGTGCAGCCGCCTCGGAATGGCAGAGGACATACGAGTCGGACGGCTCGCCGAATCGTTGATCAAATGGCAGTGGCCCGATGGGGGATGGAACTGTGACCGGAGAGAAGAGGCGAGACATTCTTCGTTCAACGAGAGCCTTTCGACCCTCTGGGGCCTAGTCGAGTATTCTCACGCCACCGGCAACAAGCGAGCGAGAGAATCCACCGACAAAGCTGCCGAGTTCTTCCTAAAACACAAGATATTCCGCTCATGCAAAACAGGAGAGGTGCGCCAACCTGAGACTTTTCACTCAAAAGCCCGTAGAGTGGCGCACTCTTTCACTGAGCTCCATTATCCCTTGTATTGGCATTATGACATTCTCCAAGCACTCATCATCTTGAATCGGGCGGGCAAACTGGAGGATCCTCGAACAGCGGAAGCTATCGACCTAGTCGAATCGAAACGCGGAGAAGATGGGCTATGGAGGCCTCAAGGCTACTATTGGAGTTTGAAACGGAAGACTCGAGCCAAGCTAGCGGTTTCAAACGTGGAAGTTGTTGATTGGGGACGGAAGGGTCCTAACGAGATGATTACGTTGAATGCTCTTCGAGTTCTAAAAGCGGCCAGACGGATTAAGCCGATTTAGATCATTCGAGCAACACTCTGAAAATACTTGACTCCCTTCTTGCCACTAGAGTTCAAGTCGAGAGCCTTCTCTACGGCCTCACGTGGGCTCGAGGCGCCCATAACTTTCACCGTCTTTCGATCATCCAGGAAAGTGTCTGCGATCTTGTCTGCTGTTCCACCCGACCCAGTCAGAGCAACGATCGGTTTTCCCTTTTGGTAGGCGACACACGCTTCTATGTAGGTCCCGGCTCCACCCCCGACCACTATGCATGTGTCCGCGGAGTATGCTGTGATGAAGTTCCTTGCGAACCCTATCCCAGTCGGAATAATGATGTCACAGAAGGCGTTGGCAAAACTCATGTCCTCGTGCGGAATGATCCCGACCACCATTCCGCCCTTCTCTTTCGCGCCCCTACACGCTGCTTCCATGACTCCGCCCAGGCCACCTGTCACGGTTATCGCGTTCTTCGAGGCTATCTGAGCTCCAACCTCTCTCGCAGAATTGTAGGTTGTCTCGTCACAGTGATCGCCGTCCGACCCGATTACCAATACCTGGATTAGCCGTTTGTAGTTAGACTGGGCTGTCCTAGATTGTACGCCTCTAAACATTACCAAACATCACAACTGAAGACTGGTTCGAGGCACGGTTCGGCTTCACCGTGGATAATGAGGCTGATGTAACTCGGTATCAAGTGGACAAGGTTTTAATCAGAACCCGGCCGCCCGGCTCCCGCACCACAGTTACGGGTAGTATCATGTCAAGCTTCAAGCCTGGAAAAGTGGAACGAGTAGCCGGCCCGGTCATAGTCGCCAGCAGCATGCTCGGCGCAGAAATGTACGAAGTCGTCCGAGTAGGCGACCAAGGACTCATCGGAGAAATCATCAAGATCGAACAAGACAGAGCCACCGTCCAAGTCTACGAAGAAACCGCCGGCATACGCCCAGGAGAGAAAGTAGAACGAAGCGGTAGACCCTTGTCCGTCGAACTCTCCCCCGGCATTACAGGCCAGATCTACGATGGAATACAGCGCCCCCTCACCATATTGTTCGAGAAGACAGGCCCCTTCGTCAAGAGAGGCTTGACACTCCCGCCGGTCGACAAGAGCAAGAAATGGCACTTCATCCCAACGACAAAACCCGGCGCAGACCTGGTCGCAGGCGACATCATCGGGCATGTCAAAGAGACCAGCCTCATCACTCAACAAATAATGGTCCAGCCAAACCAGTCCGGCAAGATCACATCCATCGTAAGCGAAGGCGACTACACTGTCAACGAGCCCATCGGCGAAATAGCCTCGCCCCATGGGCCTGTTACCCTGTTCATGCTGAACACGTGGCCCGTGCGAACCGCGAGAGGATTCAAACGAAAACTCCCCAGTAACACTCCACTGCTCACCGGGCAGCGAGTAATCGATTTCTTCTTCCCGATCGCGAAGGGCGGGACAGCAACCATTCCTGGAGCCTTCGGAACCGGCAAGACGATGTCACAGCAGCAGCTCGCAAAATGGGCCGACGCATCAGTAATCGTCTACGTGGGATGCGGAGAACGGGGAAACGAGATGGCGGAGGTTCTCGAGACATTTCCAAAGCTTGTCGACCCGAGAAGCGGCGAGCCGATAATGAACCGTACAGTCCTCATCGCCAACACTTCCAACATGCCCATAGCCGCAAGAGAAGCAAGCGTCTACACTGGAATAACCATCGCCGAATACTTCCGAGACATGGGCTACGACGTGGCCCTGATGGCCGATTCGACAAGCCGATGGGCCGAGGCTATGCGCGAAATCTCCGGACGACTTGAAGAGATGCCCGGCGAAGAAGGATACCCCGCATATCTAGCATCCAGACTCGCCGAGTTCTACGAACGATCCGGTAGAGTCGAAGTCTTGGGTTCAGACACGCGAGTCGGATCCATATCGATCGTTGGAGCCGTCTCACCGCCCGGGGGTGACTTTTCAGAGCCGGTAACCCAGAACACGCTGAGAATCGCGAAAGTCTTCTGGTCCCTCGACACAGACCTGGCCGCGAGACGCCACTTCCCAGCCATCAACTGGCTGACCAGCTACTCACTATACCTGGACAGCCTCGACGAGTGGTATCGGAAGAACATATCACCAGACTGGACCATGATGCGCAAAGAAGCCATGAACCTTCTCCAGCGCGACGATGAGCTCCGAGAAATAGTGATGCTAGTCGGCCCCGACGCTCTCTCAGAAAGCCAGCGAGTCACACTCGAAGTTGCTCGAATGATCAAAGAAGACTTCCTCATGCAACACGCTTACAACCCTGCAGACACTTACTGTGACAAGCAGAAGATCTATCTTATGATCAAGCTCATACTCGACTATCACAAGATCATGCAGAAGGCGATTGACGAAAATGTTCCACTCCAGAAAATCCTGGATCTTCCTGTCAAGATAGAGATCGACAGGATGCGGCTCACACCAGCAGACAAGTTCACAAGCTTCGCACAGAACATCGACGAAGAGATCAGCCAACAGTTCAAGACCGCTGGAGGAAAGTAAACAGCCATGGCCTTAGCCGGACTAGAGTATACAACAATCCGGGAGATCTCGGGACCCCTACTATTCGTCGAGTCGGTCCGTGGAGTCGGATACGGCGAACTAGCAAGAATCAGAACCCCCAGCGGAGAGGAAAGACGAGGCCAAGTCCTAGAAATAGGCGGAGGAGTTGCAGTAGTCCAAGTCTTCGAAGGAACCAACGGGCTGGACGTTGCAAAGACACGGATACGATTCACGGGCGAAACGGTCAAGCTTCCAGTCTCGAACGACATGCTCGGAAGAATCTTCGACGGAAGCGGACGCCCCATCGACGGCGGACCCCGAATAATCCCTGACGACTATCTCGACGTGAATGGTAACCCGATCAACCCGTTCGCCAGAGAATACCCGCGCGAGTTCATCCAGACAGGCATCTCAACAATCGATGGGATGAACACTCTCGTCCGGGGCCAGAAGCTACCACTATTCTCTGCGTCAGGTCTCCCGCACAACGCGGTCGCAGCGCAGATAGCGCGCCAGGCCAAAGTTATCGGTTCCGATGAACCGTTCACAACAATCTTCGCAGCTATGGGAATCACAGCAGACGAGCTCCGGTTCTTCCGCGACGACTTCGAGGAACAAGGGGCCTTCGACCATGTGACAATGTTCGTCAACCTCGCCGACGATCCGGCGATCGAACGCATACTCACCCCCAGACTCGCACTAACCGCTGCCGAATACTTCGCGATCAATCAGGGCAACCACGTGCTTGTAATTCTAACCGACATGACCAACTATGCAGAATCGCTCCGGGAGATCTCCGCGGCGC
>JAJPJY010000152.1 GCA_021323995.1 bacterium
CGGTGAGGTCAAGAACCCTTCGAGGACGATTCCGAAGGCAATGATCATCACAATGGCTATCGTCGTTTCCGTCTACCTGCTTATCGCCCTCTCATTCGCTGGACTCGTTAACTGGTCCGGACTCGGGTTCTCAAACGGCGACTGGGGAAGCGTGTCCAGCCTCTCCTCACCATTGTCAAATGTCGCGAGCGCCGCTGGGCTTGGAATACTAGCGGCGGTGGTGACTGTCGGCGCGGTTATCAGCACCATTGGGGCCGGAGGAAACTGGGTCCTGTTCCAGGGACGAATGCCGTACGCGATGGCCCAGGACCATCTCTTCTGGGGTCCCATGGATAAGGTTCACAACAGATTTGGAACCCCAGCCCTGTCGCTGATCTTCGCATCCATTCTAACGATCATTACCCAGATTCTAGTGCCAAGCTTCCCGAGCGTGGTCTTGATCGCTTCCATCACCACTCTCATACCCTACGCAGCCGCCGCGGTCTCCCTACCGATCCTCCGAAAGACCCAGCCCTCAGTCAAGAGATCATTCAAGCTTCCAGCAGGTATGTTACTAGCGGCTCTCGGCTTCGTCTTCTCAACGGTACTGATCTACTGGGCATCATGGCCCTGGACCCTCGTTGGAGCCATGGCGACGATAATCGGCTACCCGCTCTACTTGACCACCGGTCATCACAAGTTCGAACTGAAGAGACAAGCCTGGCTGATCGCCTACATAGTGGGGCTCGCAGGAATATCATGGCTAGGAGATCCGAACTTCGTATTCCAGAATTTCCTCCCATTCGGACCGATGGCTATTATCACAATGCCCTACGACTTGTTAGTCCTCGTAGTGTTCGCACTTGGAATCTTCACATGGGCCTACAGAACGAACACGCATCTAGACGCTCCCTCAGCGAAATATTTCCAATCTGTCCCAGATGTATCAATAGTAGCCGTTGACCGACCCGTTCCAAGGGCCAAGTCGGAATAGGTCGCGGCCCGAAGATTGGACTCTACTGTAAAGGCTGAGTGGCATACACTACAGGACGTTTTGATTCACCGGCCGGGTATCGAGATGTTCTTCGGGCTGATTGAGCCCTTCTCGTTTCTTTACGAACGCGCGTTCAGCATGGACGAGGCGATCTACGAGCACACTGAGCTAGAGCATGCGCTCGACTCGATGGGGGTGAAGGTCCACAGACTCAAGCGGCTAGCAATCAGACTCTCAAGAGACAACCCCGACGTTGTTAGCAGAGCTAGGAACTATGTCGAACAGATTGTGAATTTCGAAGGCCCACGTAAAGAGACGGCCAGAGCTCGCCGGGAATTCAAGAGAAACATCGCTGAACTTGATACTGAGACGATTTTCAACATCCTGACGCTTAGGCCAAGTGTCGACCTGAAGCAGAAGAAAGGTGTCAGAGTAATATTTCCCCATGTGACTCTCGATGTTCCTCTCGCGAATTTGTTCTTCATGCGTGACCAACAGGCGGTCTCAGACCTCGGAGTCATAGTTGGAAGAATGTCCAAGCCTCAAAGGCAGATGGAGCCGGGGTTGACCAGTGCTGTCTTGGAGATGGCCGGTGCGAAAATAGTACACCGAGTAGAGCCCCCTGGCACTTTTGAAGGCGGAGACTTCATTCCCGCTGACAAGTTCGCTATGCTCGGCATGGGTGACCGGACCAACCGTTCCGGAGTCAACCAGATTCTCAAGCATGGTGTTGGCTTCGAAGAAATGGCCGTGGTCCATCAGCCCGCTCACCCGCTGGTCCCTGGTGATGAGCCGGACCCAATGATCAATATGCACCTTGACACATACCTCAACATTCCCGGGAACAGGGTCGCTGTCGGCTGTACACCCCTCTTGAAGAAAGCCAGAGTAGAAGTCTACCACAAGTCAACGGACGGCCAGTACAAGAAGAACGCAGAAGCTCCCAACCTATGGGACTACCTCACTGGCCACGGGTTCACAATTGTTCCAATAACCACACTGGAGCAGCTGTGCTACGCCTCCAACTTCCTCTGCGTAAAGGATCACAAGATTCTGGCCATCGAGACGGAGAAGGTCGTCGACAAGGTCATGACGAACCTCGAGGAGGAGGCGAGAGCTAACCCGCACCGCTACCACGCGCTCCTGCAAGAGGCTAAGAAAGAGTACGGCGAGCTGAAGGATTCGGGTCAGTTCTTCCCACACAAGAAAGAGTTCAACGACCTCTCCATAGAGGCAACTTCGCTAAACTTGCAGGAAATTACAGGAGGATACGGTGGAGCTCATTGCATGACTTGCGTTCTAAGCCGGAAATAATCCGAGTCGATAGTACACAATGTGGACCTTCAGTTTATCTCTCTGCGCACCCTTCTCTCTGATGGAGAGAGGGCTGCTCCGAGGAACTCTGGGTCCGAAGTCGACACCGGAGCTGTGAGAGGACGGGGACGGTCTCTCGCGCCTCGGAGCTACCCCCTCATTTCTATCAATACCACAAACTCAGGCGCCAAGAGACGTCCTGGTATCTCTCCGATCGACCTATGTTGTCTTGACTCGACACGATACCCGAGATCAGCGAACGTTATGAGATTCCCCTAGTCAGGGGAACAATAAGCCCGGATCACGAAAACGGGGATGGGATAGGGTCTAGACTTCAATAGTATTGTGAGGGTCAGACCAAAGTTCAGATTCGATTGCTGGCCTCGCAGGAGTCCCGGGATATTGCCGATCGTGTAGATATTTCGAAAGCCTTTCGCCTGGAATCAAGTCGTGCCAAACCGATCCGCGCGTGGATAGTGGAACTAGGAGGTTGAGAAGCCAGTTCAGATAAGACCCTGCTTGTTTTTGGGTTGACCATTCATATATTCCGAGATAGTTTTTCGTCCTAGGATCAACCATCCACAGTTTGACTCGAAAGCCCGGAAACCCGCTCCAGATTGGGGTCGTTAGGATACAGATACGTTGGAAGGCCCAGTGAAGTAGATGATTGGACCGGATGAGACGGAGCCGGAAGCCTACAACCAATACACTCGCAGACTCTTCGAGCGGTTGATCGTCACTAACAGTGTCTCGGAATATTTCATACGTCCCGCCATTGATTCGGAATCTCTGTCCAATCGTTTCGCGACGTAGGTGGAGAGATCTGGAAGTGACGTGATTGACAAACCCGACAGTCGAATACGCTGCTGATCGCAAGAAACTCTTGTCAATCATTGGATTCTGACCTCCCTCTGCTAGTAGACAATATCCGAGTCGTGTTATACGCGGGCCGTACTCATTGTCACACTTTGAGATCGATGTCCACTGCAGTGCTCGATTCATGTGATACAGTGTATCGCTAATGCTGACATTGTGGACCTTCAAGCTATACTGAACATCTTCCCACTTGAGAGATCAAG
>JAJPJY010000062.1 GCA_021323995.1 bacterium
AACAACGTGGTCATCAAAGCATCCGTCGATGTCACAACCCTCACCGGCAATAGTACAAATGATCGCGCGGGAGTAATTCTCAGCCTGGCAAGCTCAACTGGGCCAGTAGTAAGGCTGCATTATGTTTTTGACAGCGGCGGAGCACTGCCCACAAACACGACCAGCGATGCCTACTTCAAAGTGGCAGGTTTCGGATCAATAGGATGGATCAGTATCAACAGAAATGTTGCGACTGACGCATTGTCAGTATTTCCTAGCATCTACGGCAGTATCGACGCGGTCAAGGACATTAGCCTCTATGCTGACTCGATGAGTTATGGAAACGTGACCCGAGACCCGAGAATCATGTTCTACAACACCGACGGCGACAATAGTCTTTGGAATTCCACGGAGACAGTTGTCTACGACTCGGACATGGACGGCACATACCAGGTCGGAGACCCACTACTCTACAACGGCACAATGAGTCCAGTGGCTGGCGTTTCCCCCCTGAGCCGCGATCCCCTCATCAAATACGCGGACCTGAATCACAACGGACGCTGGGATCCTGGCGAGCCAATCGTCTACGACTGCAACAACGGCATACCTGGCGACTGCAACAATAGTGTCGTCGATACCAATGAGCCGGTCATCTACGGAAACCCGATCATTGGCCAGTTGCTAATGAATCCGATCCGACGGGTAACAACCGCATCCTTCGACCAAGTTCAGCTACTCGGTCCGACAGGACCCGGCGATCTGATCATCAACGGAGGATTCGAAACAGGAACACTACAAGGCTGGGGAAACACAGCGGGCTTCACCATGTCCACAGTAGCTCACACAGGATCTTACAGCTCATTCGGCTCCGTAATGGGGGGAACCGCTCAGCTCGCGCAGAGCCTCGACTCAGAGCCCAAGATCAACAGTCTCTCCCTCCTCCAAGCCTCAGAGGAGACCACCCTTCTTTCGGGCTTCACATCGTCAGACCTGGTTGATGTCTGGCTTGGTGTCTCGGACAGTAGAGGCAGCCCTCTATCTCTCTACTATGTTTTCGACACGGGAAGCGGCGGTATGCCGGCAAACACGACGAGCGCTCTCTACTACAAGGCCTCTGGGTTTGGAACATCGAACCAGTGGCTAAGCATTAGCCGGATGCTACTACAAGATATTGCGCCATTCTCTGTCCAAGGCTTCTCTGCACCCTACAGCCTCAACGTAGCCGTCCTCGAAGTGAGATCACAAGGCTCCAGCACCACGTCAGCCCGCTTCGACGACATATCGATTTATTATGGACCTGGACAAAACGTCGCCTCCTCTCCCTCGACATACTATGCCCTCGACGGCCAGAACGCAACCTACGCATACACAGTCTCCAACATCCCTAGCGATTCCTTCTCCCTCCAGATCCCGACGGGGCAATCATTACTCAACATAACCGCCCCCAGCTCGAATCTACTGAGTCCCACCGACTACAACTTATCGTACACAAGGGCATACGAACTGTTCAACCTCCCCAACTCAACTGGCACCCGCTATGCTCTCGGCGGAACCTACCACATCTACACGACCTCACAGAACGCAGTCGCCTCCGTCTACGCTGAAGACGCCTCGTCGCTGTCGCTCCTAAACCTGACAAGCTCACAAAATCCGGGCCGAAGAGTAGACCTCGTCGAGCTAAGCATCGACCCGTTTGGAACGCCGATACCCGGAGCGAACTCAACCATTACCATCTGGTCCCAGAGCGGGACCCAACTAGATATTTGGACAGGCCTCTCTAGCAGCACGGGATTCTACAGAGTTCACGACGTAGCCCTCCCACTCTCCATCGGGTCATACACACTGCAGGCGACCAGCTATTCAGGCGCAAACATCGGAATCCGCACAAGACAATTCTCAATACTTGTTACTACTCCAAGCACATCATTACTTCCGCTAATTATCGCCATCATTGCTGTCATCATTGTGGGACTCGTGGCCTTCGTGATCTATTATCGAAAGAGGAAAGCAAGGATTCTGACCAGTGTCACCAAACAGACCCCGCCGCTGGGAAAAACCAACAAGAACAAGGGACAGCCTACCAAGAAGCAAGGTTCTACGAAACGTATTCCCTGAAGCTAATGCTGACGTCGACGGCGAAGATAGAAACCTGCTAGCAACAGCAAGACGACTAAAGAGCCGACGAGTAGATACACAGGAATTAGAGAGTTCGATGGACTATTCACGACAACTGTCTGAGACGAGCTGAAACTTCCACCATTGGAATCCATGACCTTCAATGTCACTGTAAAAGTCCCCGGCCCGGAATAGGTATGATTGGGCGCGGCTCCCGAGCCCGTTGAGCCATCGCCAAAATTCCACGAGTAAGAGTAAGGCGAGGTACCACCACATACGATGGAGGCAAAGATCACATTCTGTTGATTTGTCATCGAACCGGCGAATGTGAAGTTGGCCAAGAGGGGCAGAACGGGATCTGAGGAAACATTTTTCCCCACGAATGTGACTGTTGGAATACTTACAAGACGGTAGAGATCTACCGTATGCGTCGCTATCGCGCTTGATACTGGAGGATCGACAGTGACATTGTAGTTGAGCCTGTACTCGCGGAAGCCACCAGGAGAGAACGTATCATGTCCAACGATCTGGACAGTGTAGGTCCCATTGGGTGCAGTTGTCGTAGCACTAAGTGTGAGGGTCGAAGTGAAACTGTAAATTCCTTGAGATGCGTCCAATATTCCCGTTCTCGCGGAAAACGAATATGTGAGGAATTGGAAATTGCCAGCTGGAATCAGTAGTGTAACGTTACCGTCGGAATTTACCCGCGTGACTGTGACAGTTGTCTGGGTGCTCCCTCCATGCGATACGGTAGAAGAGGAGGGATTCGCAGTTATGATCCAAGGTTGTCTATTGTCAAGAACCATATTCTGGACCGTGTATGAACTGATCGATGATTCGCAGCTTGCCGCGAAACCGACCAGTATTGACTTCGAACTGTCAACCTGAATGGGAGTGATTCCACGCCCAACAACAAGAAAACCGACCTTGAAGAGAACGCCCGATCCAGTAACCCTGCTTGCCGAGTTGTACGCTACCATCCCCAATCTTAGGGTCCCATTGGCCAGGCTTGTCTGGTTCGCGAACGTTAGGAACTGGCTTTGAGTCAAGTTTGCAAAGAGGCATTCGTCTGAGTCCGAACAAAACGGTCGGTTGGAGCCTGCTAAGTCAGGTTGGATGATGCTCGAATTGTATGTGAGCGTGATGTCGAACCCTTGGAGTCCACCATCACTGCCTCCGTTAATGCTTGGAAGGTTGGAGCCTTGGACTGTGATATTGAGGAAGGATCCAGGAATCAGGGACGGGTCGGTAATGTTGGAGGAGGGATAGTATTCGCCTTGTACTGAGAGCGAAGGGGTCGACACTGTTCCCGAAACGGATCGAAAGACGTCGCGATAGGTGAAGAGTGGAGTAGCGAACAGGCTGATCGCTATTAGGATTAGAATGCGACAATAGGCGCGTCGCACTGAGTCTCTCGAATAGCTTGGTGTGTTCCACTGATAAGCATAGCTTGAGGCTCATCGAAATTGTATCGTCGTGCGCTCCATCGGGAGTTAGGTCAGCGACTGTGTTTGAGCATTTTTTCGCGACTTAGATCTCGGTCCCTGACCTCGACCCGTGTTGGGAGTTGGTCCCTGAATAGTTGTAACACTTTTCCGGAGTTCTCTCTCGTTGAGAATCGGTACTTGTCGTCTCCCGTCAGCATCATTATCTCTACCGAATAGGGCGTGCGTTCTAAGTTGACCTGAACTATTTCGGTATAGCTAACGCTGAAGTTATCCTTGTGGAGATGGAGAATGTCTTCAGGTTTCAATTCGGCCTCACCTTCTTCCATCTTTCTCTTCCTCGACGATTCTTTCGGACTCCTGACAAGTCCGTCAAAACGTGCTCCCAATTTCCCAAACAACGTTAGGCCTGCCATGTCAGTCATGCCTCTCCTCCCGATATGCGCGATTATGAGGCGGGATTCAGTAAAGAAGATCTTCAAAGTTTCTGAGCCGGCCCGGATTTCTGCCGAGACTTGGATTGACCCAAGAACATGTTCACCGGGCCGCGTAGCGTCGCTCAAGTCTCCACCCGCTCCATAGGAGTGGACCCCGCCATGACAAGATAAGCAATTTTCTAGCCGGTTCAGAGCCGGGTCACGATAGCGGTATATTCCGCAAATGCGGCCTAATGTATAAGCTGGTGGATTTCTTGGGCCGACTATCCTTCTGGCACGACGATTCAGTAAAATCTTTCTTCCGGATTCTAGCTTGGATAATCCTCCCTTTCACAGTAGCCCTTTCCGGACTTGTCCTACTCACCAGCCTTTGGACCTCATTCATCTGGGTCGGGATCATTGTGTCCATAGCCTATGCCTACCTTCGCTTCAATGACAAACACGGTGCACACGAGGAATACGATGACCACGCCTCCCAAGAAAAATACCGAGAAGGGCTACAAACCTACATAGATCTGGTAAGGGTAGATCAGGCAAAGGACGAGTAGGCTGGCTCAGCAAACGCTAGCAGAGAGGTCACTATTTCCACCTTCGACTGGCCGGGTTCGCACGGAGGGCATTTGAGTCAAACGTCGATTCCTGTCGGAAATCGCCATGGACTATTGGGAGTGGCGTTAGTCTGGGGTTTTCTGTGGGGATCAATCGTTGCTGTTATTGCGGTTTCCTCAGATCTAACCTATCTAGAATGGGAGACGCACCTTCTGCGGTCGCTCATTCTAGTTCTATTGTGGATGGACTTCTGCCTTTCTCTACTAATCGGCTCCATTTTGAGCGAAACTGCGAGAGCCATTAGAGCTGCGATCATCGCTCTTCCAGTCGCTCTCGCAACGTGCTACAGCTTCTCATCATTAATCGATGGACTCGCATCATTCCCATATTTTTTCAGCATAAACCTATCTCTCATTCTGCTAACGCTCATTATCGCATTCGCGGGCACCCTGATTGGGAGCGTTTTTCTCTCGATAGAGACAACTGGGGACACAGGTGCCAATTGGAGATGGCTTTTCTGTGCGCTCCTCGCGAACACAATAGCATCCATAAGCGCATTTCCAGCTATACTATTGGTTGACCCAAAGAGCATTTGGTTTATCCCTGTCGCAACTGCTATGGGTGTGTTGGTTGCAACTGATTGGTTCTTCGCGATCTGGGCTCCCGTGAGAAGAGACCCTGCCATATCTCGTCGCGTAGTATTCTTGACTATCGGGACCGTCGCTGTCGCCGGTCTTGCTTTCGGCGCCACAACTCTGGGCACCAACCCATTCAACTTGTTGAGCACCACCCCGATAGGAACAATAGAAGCGTTCAGCCTGGGAGTGCCTGCACTGGTGCTCCTCAAGTTGTTTCCTGGCGAAGAGAAAGTCATCTAAATCAGGTCCGGCTTGACCAGGATCAAGCAATATCTGTCTCGCTCTGACCAAGTACGATGATCGGCGACCCTGCGCGCAATCCATATAGCCAGTCTTGATTCCGGCTCATTTCGGATTCGTGCCTCGGTGGCTCAGCCTGGTAGACTCTTCGCGAGGAGGCCGTGAGCGTCGCCTTGGTAAGGCGAAGGTCGCGGGTTCAATTCCCGCCCGAGGCTCCAATTCTACACGTATGGTCCTTGCCAAGTTAGCGTTCGTTCTTGCGCTCCGATTCTCTTCGTGTTCGGGTTGGGCAGAATGGTTCAACCATAGGGACTGCAATGGCCCTTATCCGCGTCCGATTCTGATATCACATATTCTGACCGTTCATGATCCTCGGCCGGAATTGCCCTCCTCTACGTAGGCTCCTGGCTGCTTCCGACTGCTTGCGTCTCACCCGTGGCGTCGTAGGCTGTCTTGCGATATCTCAATCTGTAGCCATCCCTAGACAGATGTCAAGGGGCCAATATGTCAGATTCTGACAATATCGCAACGCGAAATGTTTGCGGCCTGATATTTTCTTTATATCCCTTCTGCAAATGACACGTGAAAACAGAAAAAATAGGCGACACAAAAATTGAAACAATTCTCTAAGATTCTCTTGAGAGCAATCATCGCACTTGCACTGGTCACCGCACTCAGCTTGCATCCTTTAGGGCCAGTAAGGGCAGCGACCAATGCAAACGTGTATGTCCTCGGAGTCTCGAATCCGACCGACCCGTTGATCACTGATCTGCAGAGCCTAACATCTTCAGTGACGCTCCTCACTTCAGTAACGAGCCTGCTAACCCTCAGCCCAAGCTCCATACTATACATTGACGGCTCTTGGCTGGCCACCGCGTCTTCCCTTGACCCCTTGGTAATGCCTGTTATCGTCCAGACAGTTCTGACAGGCTTACCAACCGTCGTCGTAAGGGGAGACCCGTCCATCCTGGCAAACTCAGTGTCGGGCCTAATGAAATTCGACAACCCCGGACTTCCTCTAATTGCAGAGGGGGTCCATGTGACCGGAACTCTAGCTAACGGGATCGAGCAGGGTGCCTTGCTCAGAGTCATCGCAGGGTTCGACTATTCAGTGGCAGCCGAGTTCCAGTGGGCGAGCCAGCAGATCCCACAATCCAGCTCTCTCCCCATTCTAGCACCGATGGGCAGTATGGGAAGGAGCACAGGCCCAGATACTATTACCCAAGACTCACCGCAACCTTACTGGTTGTCATTGATCCAAGCCTCAACTGATACCGGCACTAATTTCCAACCCTACGGACAGGTCATAACGACCTTCTTGATCTACGAGCTCCAGAACAGCGGGTCGACCAGTTCAAAGTGGTTCGACATTTTCACCAACCAGACCATGATTCCTGGAGCCAAAGCTTTTCACAGCAGCTACAGAAACTATCTTGAGACGTCCAGCGCTCAGCCCGGCAATCAGACCACGAACATTTTTGTCAGCAATGGACCCGCGAGCCAGGTGAGCTCCGGCCCGTTCACGGTGAACTACAGCATCGGAACCTTCGCCGGCTCCTACAACGACACTGTAACCTCCACCCAGTCGATGAGCTACTCTTTGAAGAGCGCCAACGTAACCAACACCAACCCCAACCCTAACAATACAAACCCCGGAGTCGGCTGGATCCACACCATCAATGGAGGAACCTCGGCGGGAAAGGTCACACTACAGTTCATACCAGGCTGGACCGATGAGGTCTCTCAGAACAACCCTGCACAAGTCAGCGGGACGGTCGTAGCAACCTTTGCAACCTTCAGCGACAGCACGACGACCACAAGCACAATGTCGACCGGCATCAACTTCGCATTCTCCGGCGGATGACCAACAAACCCGATTTGCTCCCTCTTCCCCCAACCCCATTTTTTATCGTCAATCTGTCAAGTCCCACTTCAAAGTCATTATCAGTCTATTCCAAGAGAACTCAGTAAGGACAAAGGAGACAGTCCGACAGAATGAAGAGCGGACCAGGTTCAGTTCACGCTCGAGGCTCAACCTCATTTATGATATTGATTTGTTATGTAGAGTGATAGGAACGAGCCTCTTCACACGGTGAGCACTAGGAGAAGTGATTGGAATTCCGCAATCATACGCGCGAGATTAGGAGGGGGATTACGAGAGATCTGGACAAGATTCCGCTCGATGCGACGAGGGTCATTGAATAGTTACCCGTAGGAGTCTGGCTGGTTGCCTTCACGCTCAACATAACATATGTTCCGGACGGTGATAGAACGATGGATGAGTTGCTGAGAGATACGGATGGGCCATGTTTGACTGTTGGGGTAAGCATTGCAGTAAGCGAGATCCTACGATTGAACCCGAGTATGTTTGCGACTAGTATCATAACATTTCCCGAAAAGACCGGAATCGCACTAGGAGGATGATTGATTCCTGATCCGCCGATCAGGATCGTAAGGCTGGCAGGATATGCGAGGAGCGAAAAATCACTGACTTGTACGAGGACTTCCGTTGAGTGCGAGACGGTTCCATTTGTTCCCGT
>JAJPJY010000074.1 GCA_021323995.1 bacterium
CGCGGCCGTGGTATCTGCGGTGGGGCATGCCTTTCTGCACGGATGGGTTGATCGAGATTGTAACCATCTGTCCCTCCGCGTAAGGGATCAAGATTCTTCCAAGGGGATTCTTTCCCCGGTCACGCGGTTTTCTGCGGAGAAGAGTCCTATTTCTGTTTCGGATTCCCTTAGACCGCTTCAATCCTCTTCTCCAGTCTAGAAATTGATCCGGCTCAGCGGGTTGTGTATATACTTGTTCGCTGGTCCACCTCGCATGGATTCGCCGACAAGTGTCTTTCTCGTCTTGTCGGGCGAGCATCCAACCCTGCCGTTGGCCGAGATGAAGACGATCTTTTATGCGAACAGGATCCCGTTCAAGATAACAGGATCATTCTTCAAGCTGATCGAAATCAATGCCGACATCGGGGCCGTTAGAGACGTCGCGAGTCGCGGCGCGTTCATCGACGAGGTTGGCACCGAGATACTGCACTCCGACCCCTCGATCCCGGAAATTGACGACGCGGTAAAATCGACGGACCTCTCACGCTATCTCCAAGCAGACGACAGTTTCAGCGTACGGGTTCTCCGATTCGGAGGCGTCTCCAGGGACATGTCTCGTGTCAAGCTGGAAGGTCATCTCGGCTGGCTGATTGGCAACATCACCAAGGCAAGAGTTGACTTGGAGAATCCGACACACTCATTTCGAGGATTACTCGCCGGACCCTACTTCCATCTCGGACTCATCGCACATCAGCGCCCAGCCGACTTTGTTGCAAGCCGTCGGCCACGAAAAAGACCAGCTTTCCATCCTAGCACAATGACCCCGAAGCTAGCCCGTAGCATGGTCAACCTCTCCGGCGCAGTCACTGGCTCAATCTTTCTAGACCCGTTCTGCGGAGTAGGTGGGATCCTACTCGAGGCAAGCCTACTCGGATGCCAGGTTGTAGGAATGGACGCGGTAAAGCGAATGGTTAGAGGCTCAAGGAGAAATCTCAGGCACTTCCAAATGACGCCTCTAGCGTTGCTCAGAGGAGACGCACGCAATCTTCCCCTGAGGAACATACAGGCGATAGCGACAGACCCCCCCTACGGGACCGGCGCTTCAACCCTCAAGTCGAATACACGAAACATCCTCAAAGAGTTCCTACCGCAGGCCCATTCAGCTCTCACGAAATCATGCCGTCTGGTCGTTGCATCACCCATGGGAACCGGGACGCCTGACATTGCGGAATCGGCAGGATTCAAAGCGGTGGATCGTCACGAAGTCTATGTTCACCGACGCCTGACCCGCGAGATTCTCGTGTTAGAGGCCAGCTGATGTCTGCAGGGATCGAAGTTACATTTCTCGGAACAGGAGGAAGCCTTCCGACCAGAGAACGCGGGCTTCCCAGCGTCGCCCTGCGCCGCGACGGAGAGCTGATCATCCTAGACTGTGGCGAAGGTACCCAGAGACAGATGATGCACGCTGGACTTGGATTCAACCGACCCACCACAATCATCATCAGCCACATGCACGGAGATCACATTCTCGGACTCCCGGGTCTACTCCAGACCATGTCATCCCTCGCCCGGGACAAGCCCCTAGACCTCTACGGACCAAAAGGCCTCGCAAGTTTTCTTGACCTGATCTACAAACCTCTAGGCTATCCCGCGAACTATCAGATCAGAGCCAAGCAGTTGGCTCCTGGTGACGAGGTCGACCGCGGCGATTACACCATCAAGACTGTGCTAGCAAAACACGATATTCCCTGCCTGGCGTATGCCATTGAAGAGAAGGACCGCCCGGGGAGATTCCATCCAGAAAAGGCCAAACGACTCGGCATACCTGAAGGTCCACTCTGGGGCGAACTGCAGCATGGAAAACCAGTGAAACTGGACAAAAAGTTGATTCAGCCAGAAGATGTCGTCGAGCCCGCTAGGCCCGGACTGAAGATTGTCTACGCCATAGACACCAGACCCGCAGAAACCGTGAAGAGCCTTGCAAAGGGCGCGGATCTTCTCATCCATGATGGCGGGTTCGCCGAGGACAGACGCCCGAAAGCGCAGGAATACTACCATTCGACCGCCCGCGAAGCCGCACTAGTGGCCAAGACTGCGGGAGCCAAACGCTTGGCCCTGGTTCACATTAGTGCGGTAACGAGAGACGACTCGGTCCTCTTGAAAGAGGCTCGTAAGATCTTTCGACCAACAATAGTTGCGAAAGACTTTCAGGTCGTATCATTGAAGCATTCGAGGTAAGCCTCAGGGTCGAGTCATCGAAAATCTCGCTTAGACGGCTTTTCCCGCAATCCAGTAACCCACTCGATGAGTCCCGAAGCGTCGTCAGTTTCTATCATCAGCCGGATTGGTCCGAGCGGCGATTCTCCCTCAGGCGCTGAGAAGGATATGTGCCCGGCGTAGGCGACCTGTTTGTTGAGAAACACAACGATACTTTTCCCCTCGCTCCCACGGATGAGCTGAGCTCTACCGGCTGCGCGTATCCTGTCTCGCTGGAGAATCATCCTGAAACGGTCCAACGCTCCTCGTCCTTCCCCGACCAGCTTGGCGGAGCCGTAGTCGTCCGGTTCTCCCAGGAACTCGACTTGGCCGGTGAAAAGGTTCGTCAGCGCTTCCTTTACTCGTTCCCGATTCTCGGTCGGATTGACTGGAGTTTCAGCGACTACGAGGATTTTTGCTTCTGGAGGATGGCTTTGAGTAATCGTTCCGTTCGCCTCTTCAAGTCCTCTTTCGTATCCTCGTTCTCTACAGTCCGGTCAGCTAGCGCAATAAGTTTCCCAATCCCAACACTCAGCTCCCGGTCGTCCCGTTCTACAAAGTCCGCCCATCCTCGAGGCCTATCGGACCTGCGTCTACGCTGGAGCCTCCGAAACCGGGCGGGACCAGATGCGTGGATCGCGAGCGTGACGACACGGTACTTTCGCCCGAGTTCTTCCACCTCTTCCATACTCCGTGCCCCTTCGTATACGACAACCTGTCCCTTCGTCGCTTCGACGAGGGGAATCAGTCTCTTCGCAACTGCTCCCATCCCCTCTTCCTTGCGAATCCTTAGCATAAGCTGTCCGAGGTTTTTGCGCGTGAACTTTAGCTTCCTCTTGCGAGCTTCAGCTCTGATAATGTCGCCTGAGACGAAGACCGGAATGCCTCGGTCTTTCATTGCGCTGGAAGCTAGGCTTTTTCCCGCTCCAGGCATTCCGACGATTACCAGTATGGTCTTCTGTCGTTTTGCCGCTTGCAACTGCGCTTAAGGTGCGGTCGACTACGGGACAGTTATAGCTCTTAATCGATTAATTGTGAATGTCTCATCACTATTTCCTTTCTAGCAAGTCTCAGTTGTCAGACAGCGAGGGGTCGCTTTCATCCTTGCTCACGTTCTTCGGTCTTTGTCTCCGACCATTCATGTCCACAATGCGCGCACTTGTACGCGTACCGAAACTCTTCCACGTCAATGATTATGGGTTTGCCCTCATGAACGTAGGTTGGATTGAGAGGGGCATTGGCGAATCCTCTGCCACCAGTGATCATAGGAGCGCTGGCTAACGGCGCTTCTCGCAAGGTCTCCATGTGATGGGTAACGAGTTTCTTGTCTTCGAGTTTGATGTGAAATCTTCGTCCACAACTTGGACAATGTCTGAAGAACTCAGTCAGCAAGTAAAGCCCGAAATCACATAGACCCGCTCAAGACTAATTAGCTTTCTATGCCACCCTGATCATCGAGAATTCTTGGAGAATAGCTCATAAACTGGAAGGAATAATTCATTCGCATCGCGTTGTCTAGCAGCCAGATTCGAAGTTTCATCTCAATTGATCTCGACGATGAAAAGGTTCTCTCTCAAGCCGAATCCATAGTGTCATCCTTGCTATCTCTTGGGGGAGATCTGAAAGCTGTGGAAAGAGACAGCATCCACTTGACGCTGAAATTCCTAGGGAATGTCAGCACTAACAGAGTTGAGGAAGTCAAGTCAGCTCTTGCAAAAGTGACATTCTCACCTTTCTCATTGGAGATCAAAGGGGCGGGGGCGTTTCCGAACCTGAAAAGGATGAACGTCATTTGGATCGGAGTCGGCGAAGGCTGGAGCAAGGCCCAACTAGTCTTTGAGCAGACCGAAAAGTATCTCCATGAAGTCGGGTTCAGCCGAGAGACGAGGCCATTCAGCCCTCATATCACGATAGCTCGTGTCAAGTCGGGAAGGAAGAGAGACGAGCTCGCAGGGTTTCTTGAGCATCTAGCTGACGAGAGCTTCGGAACCTTCCACGCTGACCGCGTACGGCTCAAACAGAGCATCCTCTCGCGGTCAGGGCCAAAATACTCGACCCTCTTCGAGGTCACCGGACAGAGGTAGCCTAGAACCGGCTCGCGCATTTCAAATAGCGTACCAATCCGAGAGAACTCATCTTGCCCTCGCCAGAAACGGTCCTGCAACAGGTCAGGCCCCGAATCGTCCCGTCCGAGCGGGAACGAAAAAAGATGGCGGATGCTGCGGATCATCTGCGGCGGGAGGTGGAACGTATTCTCACAGAATCAGGGATAGAGGGCACAGTGACTCTCCAGGGGTCTTACGCGCGTGACACGTGGATCAGCCACGAAACAGACCTGGACATTTTCGCACGATTCCCGCGATCTATGGAGCGGCGAGAATGGGTTGAGAAGGTCCTGCCGACTATACGCGAAAGACTCGCCAAGTTCAAGGTGATCGAGCGTTATGCCGAGCATCCGTTTCTCGAATTTCACTACGACCATGTTCGGGTGAACATTGTTCCATGCTATGATGTGGAGAAAGGTGATTGGAAGAGCGCGACAGATAGGACTCCATTTCATACCGAATTCATGAACTCGAATCTAACGCCTGAACTGCGCTTGGAAGCTCGTTTTCTGAAAAAGTTTGCAAAAGGCATCGGGGTCTATGGAGCAGAGATAAAGACCGGAGGATTCAGCGGTATGCTTGTTGACACACTCGTACTGTACTATCAGTCGTTCCTCGAAACCGTCAGACAGGCCTCATCATGGATACACCTCACTCTCCTAGAAATCGGGAAACCACCGTCCGTTCTGGATCCGAGAAAGAGGGAAGAGGGTGTTGACTTGGTGGTGATCGATCCCGTAGACCCGGCACGAAACCTTGCCGCCGCAGTCAGACCGGACAAGCTCTGGAGCTTCGTGTCCGCCGGACGACAATTCCTACAGGATCCCGGGACCCGGTACTTTTTCCCGCCAAAGTTTGTGAAAAAAACTCGGGGCCAGTATGCGAAACGAATAGACCGCAACGATCATGAGCTGTTCGCGATAACTTTCAAGCATCCGATGCTCGTGCCCGATGTGCTCTGGGGCCAGCTAATGAAGCTGGAGAAAAACTTCGTGGAAATGACTACGCGGGAAGAATTTCTGATACATCGGTCAATGGCTTGGAGCGATGAGAAAAAAGAGAGCGCAGTTCTACTAGAAGCCGACCGGGCCGTTCTTCCGAAAGTAAAGCTACAGCGCGGGCCCCCCGTATCAAAGAAAGAGGACAGCCAGTCATTCCTCAAGAGACACCTCGGGGCTCGCGACACTATCCGCGGACCGTGGATAGATATGGACAGATGGATGGTTGAAAAGAAACGATCCGTAACCACTATCCGAGAACTAGTCAAAGCGTCCCTTAGTGAAGACTCATACGGGCTAACGGTGCCGAGACAGATTGGAGAATCCTTCTCCGAGACAGTGAGAGTTCTACAAGGCCGAGAACTACTGTCCCTACTTGGAAGAGCAGGCTTCGACGAGTTCCTCTGGCGGTTCTTGGAAGCGAAACCATCATGGCTGAGACAATCCCGCGCCTAGTTCCGGTCGAGGGCCTCGCCAAAGAACCGTACAGGGCTCTAATCGCCTATCCCAGGCCAACAGTCGACGCCGTTGACGAGCGAATCAATCAGCTCTCTCAGCTTGGAGTTGATCGAATAGATTTCAACGGACCGCTGGAAATGGGCAGGCTCTCAGTCCTGGGAAAGGGAGTAGTCGGGCTCGTATTCTCTGGCATGGCCGGTGGGGACCGTGTTGCGGTAAAGATTCGCCGGGTTGACTCTAGAAGAGCTAGTATGAGTCGCGAGGCGGAGATGATGAGGGCCGCCAACATTGCTGGGATCGGTCCTAGACTTCTCGGGTCGTCACATGACGTCCTCAAAATGGAGTTTGTGAATGGTCAAACATTGCCGCCATGGATTTCCGGCCTCAAGGGCAGAGGAACTAGAGCGCGTGTGCGGGCTACGTTCAAGATGCTTCTAGAACAGGGCGCGAGACTGGACGCTTACGGTTTAGACCACGGAGAGTTGAGCAGAGCTCACAAGAATGTACTAGTCTCGGCCGAGGGCCAGCCAACGATTCTCGACTATGAAAGTGCCAGCCTCATGCGGCGAGTAAACAATTTCACTTCTATCGCGCAGTATCTTTTCCTATCGGGAAGATTCTCGCATCGTGTAATCAGAGTCCTCGGACCAGTGCCGCGCGACGAGCTTCTGAGCTATTTGAGACTCTACAAGAGCGGGAAGACTAACGACGCCCTAGAAGCGGTCATCACCATGTTGCGCTTCTAGTGTTAGTATTCGGATTTTCTGTCGAAGAGTCCAAGCTTTCTCGCCCGCTGCTCAGCTCCTCTGAAGACAAGGATTCCCAGAGCTAGAGCGACGAGTGTTGTAACTCCCAGCAGAGCTAGATCTGACGTGTAGTTGCTTACGGGCAGGAGGCCAAAGCTCTCGCGGACTGTGTTGAGGAAGTATGTTACGGGAAGCACGTTTGAGATCGCTTGAACCGGCCCGGGCAAGAGGCTAATGGGGAATATGACTCCTCCGAGGAGGAAGAAGATTCCCGATACTGAATCGCCTAGAATGAATTCCATCCGGTTAGCGACAATGCTAAGAGCGCAGAGCATGTAACCGATCGCGAGTAATCCAATGATTCCAAGGATTACAGCAGGTATCAACATGAACAGGTTTACTCCGAGTAGGTTCAATGGAATGTTCATGTGCAATACGCCATTGAAGATTGCTTCACTGAATAATAGCGTCAGCACAACCGATATTGTTCCATTCACGACCGAGACTAGGCCTCGCCCGATGATGTAGGGGTGAAGGGTTCCTGGAGAGATGTAGATGTTCTTCAAGATCTCATATCTGTTCCGGTCGATAAAGACTAGTAGTGACATTCCTAGCATGGCCTGTAGCACGTACGCGTAGAAGGCTGTGCCGACGATGAGCCACGCCAAGTATTGGTTGTAGAATAGAGAACCCGCGGCACTGACGGAAGCGCCTATGATGACTATGAACGCCACGATCAGGAGAGAGGCTAGAGGTCTGATAATCTGGTAGGTGGCAAAGAGAACTGGGTCTGTCCAGTTGCTCTCAATCTTCCAGCCGACCCTGAATGATTCTCGTGCAGACTTGACAAAATCGGCTACTGCCATCGGAGTGTCAGCCTTCCCTCTTTCTTCCCTAGAGATTCCATATAGTTGAGCGAGTGTCGTGCTAGGGGAAACAGAATTAGTATGCACGCTATGAGCGCCAAAACTTCGGGCCAGATGGAAGTAATGCTTGCGCCGTTGATCACTAGTCTGCGAATCGCGTCCAGCCCAATGGTCATCGGTATTAGCGATCCAGCCACTTGGAGTCCGAATGGGACTATCGGAGCATAGATTGCTGGGAAATAGGCTCCTGAGAGGAAGTAGACAGGCTCTTGGAGAAGGTTAGCTGTGTTCCACGCCTCTCGGCCATACAGCATGAAGAGAGAGGCGAACAACATTCCCAGTGAGTAAAGTGCTGCCAGTGTCAAGAAGAAGACCAGTCCGACCGAAAATGGGTCTCTAACCTGAAATGGTACCTGGAACACGAAGATTCCCAGCAATACTATGCCTAGGGCTCTGATTGCAGTGTTCAAGCTCCCCCCGAGCGCCATTCCCAGTAGAATCGACATTCTCGAAACCGGGGCGACCATGTACATCTCCAGGTTTCCCTGCTCCCTCTCCCAGAACCACTGAGAAGACATGTTCCAGAGAACATTCGTCCAGAACGCGATCATGGCTCCCCCGACGATTACCGCTGCTCCAGCAGACGCAGGTAGTCCTATTGCATGATAGAGGATCACGTACGCGCCAATAGTCAGAATCGGGAGCCCTATTTCTGAAGCCAGTGCAATTGGGTCCCGGTTACTTCCTCTTAGCCGGACCCACATTCTAGCATACGCTGCCCTAAGATTGTTCGACAAATCCTTACGGATCGTAGGCCCTGAGATCATTCTTCTAGACCTGTTCCCACGAGGCTGATGTACACGTCTTCTAGCGTCGGCTCGGACTTACCCATGTTGAGGACTTTGCAGCCGTTGTCGCGGATCTTGCTTAGAAGGTCCGACATGACCGATTCGTCTTCTAGCACAAGCTTGAGGGTCGTTATGCCTGTTTCGATATTGTCGTTCTGCGATAATCCTAGAACCCCTTGAACAGATTTGACTGATTCCGGCTGTGAAAGGTTCGGCGTGATCTCTATCTTCCAGGTTGCTCCGCCGGCGACTTTTGTCTTGAGCCGTTGTGGTGTGTCGCATGCGAGTATCTTCCCATGGTTGATGATGCCTACCCGGTCGCACATCTGGTCCGCTTCGGCCATGTAGTGCGTTGTCAACAGCACCGTCTTTCCACCCGTCTTGATCCAGCCCTTGACCAGTGTCCGGAGATGGCGGGCACTGATGACGTCCAGCCCGAGTGTCGGCTCGTCGAGAAAGAGCAGAGCTGGATCATTGACGAATCCTCGGGCTAGGTTGAGTCTCTGCTTGTAGCCAGTAGACAGCTTGGCCATTCGCGTGTTAAGATAGTCCTGCAGTTCGAGCTGGTCTACGAGCTTCGTGATTCTATCCTTTGCAAAATCTCTTGGCAGGCCGTAGAGCTGGGAGAAGAACCAGAGGTTCTCCTTAACGCTGAGGATGCCGTAGCCAGGGGTCTCGCCTCCCGAAACGAGGTTGATCATCCGGCGGATCTGCGGTGCCTGCTTGACAACGTCCAGCCCCTTGATGCGTGCCTCTCCCTGAGTAGGTAGTAAGAGAGTCGATAGAATCTTGATGAGAGTAGTCTTCCCAGCTCCGTTCGGACCCAGCAGTCCGAATATTTCATCATCATAGACCTCGAGATCGACCTGATCAAGGGCTACCACGTCTCCTTTCCCGGGTATGCCTTTGAAGAGTCGGCGTAGACCCTTCGTCTCGATGGAGAGGTCTCGCTTCAATCCAGGCCCGAGAAACAAGTGTGTCTCAGATAAGAGTTCCACCCGGTCCTGATGGACCCTCGTGGTGATAGTGAGAATCTTGATGCGGGTTACCAGAAGCGTTCTTTGAGTGCTTCTCTTTCAGCTTCCATCAACGCCTCAAAGAAACCGTTCGTCGGTTTACGATATTTTCGGAGTATATCCCCGGCCACCTCGGGCATGATTCTACGCCCTGCGAGCGCGTAGACCGCTAGTCGTCCATACTCATTCACCAGTTTGGCCGTGTCCTCGGCCTTCGACACCAGGTTCTTTTCTCGTTCTGAGAGTCTCGCTCCGTTCTTGGCGATAACCTTTCTCATGTCTTCATCAGCAACGCCTAGAGCAGCGATCTGTGTGGAGCCGCACTCCGGACACTTGATGGTCGCTGGGATCTCTTTGACTCTTCGCATCTCCACATACTTCCAGCAGTTGGTGCATACGAGGGTCTTCACCTCGTTCAGAATACGCGCCTTCGCGGAGCCGACGAGGATCTGGCTCATCTTCTCCGTCGGTATGATGTCCGTCTTCCTGCTGATCCGTTCCAGTCCGATCCTGGCAATCGGAGTCGCCTCACCACTAGCCTTGACAGTCTTGACCGCGATGGTCTTCGCAGCTATCATTGTCAACACCTCTTGCGTATGGGAAACGTCCATGTCCTTCTCCTGGGTCTCCCTGACCGCCTCGTCCATGATGACTGTTCCCTCGAAGCTCTTCGCCAACTGTCGCAGAGTAATGCTGCTGAAATCTGTCCATTTCGAAATGGCGCCGAATCTCCGGGCGACGTGAACTAGTCGCCTCTTGAACAGCCCCGTCCGTTTCGATGCGGCTATCGCAAGCTCCGCGATGTCGCTGTCTGCGAGCCGTTTCAATACTTTCTGCACATCCTCCGCGTCAATTGAGCCCATCGTCTGCAGAACAATCCTGTACGGGTCCTGTTGTATCCCAATGCTGACACCCGCCTCATCAGAGAGCAGATGACCCACCAGCCTGGCCAGGGTTCTATTGACGAGCGTTCCCATGTGTGAGTTGATTATGATAAAATCGTCCCATTCCTCGATCGTTAGCAACCGGTCGCTCGGAACGGGTAACCCTTCTTCGCACTGGTCATAGGTCTCGGTTAGCGCCTTCCGAATCGTCGCCTCACCCGCGGAGTATTTCTCGGCGAGAATTGTACTGATGGTCTTCAGGTCCTTGCCTTTCCGGTACTCCTCCTCTGTGACTCGACGGATTTCACCTACCTCAGAAGCGATCATGTATGGTACAGGTATTTCTTCTCCTATCCAGCTTGGAATAGCGCCTGTCGGATCGGATATTCCTCGGACGAATATCTTGTCCCCTCTGATACTCTGCATGATCCATGGTGTCCCGCGGACGATGAACTTGGTCCCCGGCTGGCCATATTCTGCTACGAACGCCTCGTCAAGAACTCCGACGGCGGTGTCAGACTCTTGCTCGACAACAAGATACTGTTTCTCGTCGGGAATCATCGAGAGTTTGTTGAAGTAGTATCTATAGAGGTCCTTGACTCTCGAGGGTCGCATCACCATCTTGTCCTGTGCTGAGACCCATCCTAGCCGGGGGAATCGAGAGTGCATATAGTTCGTCACGGCAGCAACGTCCTCCTCGGTGAGGTTGCGGTAGGGGTAGGCTTTCCGAAGAATATCTAACAGCTCCGTGTAGTACCATTTCCGGTTCTGGATCAAGAGTCCGGCGATCTGATGACAGAGCGCATCCAATGGCTTCTCAGGAACAGTCACCGTCTCCAGATCTTCGCTCATCGCTCTACGAGCAATGACTAGTGCCTCCAGAGTGTCGTCAGAATCGGTTGTGATGATTATCCCATCGGCCATCTTGCCAACGCTGTGACCCGATCGGCCTACCCTCTGGATGAGACGTGTAACCTGATGAGGGCTCATGTACTGAATCACATAGTCGATACGGCCAACATCTATCCCAAGCTCTAGACTTGATGTTGCGACCAGTCCCTTGATCTCTCCCTCCTTCAACGCCCGCTCCGCGCTAATCCTCGCCGGCTTTGCGAGACTGCCGTGATGGATGGATACTGGAAAGTCGATGTCCCAGACCTTGAACCGGCTCGCGAGAACCTCTGCAACCGAACGAGTGTTAGTGAAGAGCAGAACCGACTTGTGACTGTTGATCATGTCTTTCATAATCCGCAGCCGCGCCGCAACCTCAGGATGAGTGAAGAGCTTCATGGCCAGTTGATTATCCTCGCCCGTCACCTCTGGGGATCGGATCTCCAACCGCATCTTACGGGCAACAGGCACGTGGACCACTTCGACAGGTCTGCCCTCGCCGACCAGAAACTTGGCAACGATCTCGGGAGAACCGATCGTCGCAGAGAGCCCTACCATCTGGAATTCTCTCTGTGCAACCCAGCGCAGTCGTTCTAGCGCAATGGCTAGCTGGCTTCCTCGCTTGTCCTCGGCGAGCTCGTGCACTTCGTCTATGATCAGGAATCTGATGTCGCGGAGATGCCTCCGCATTATTCGTCCCGGCAGTATTGCCTGGAGTGTCTCGGGGGTCGTTATCAGTAGGTCGGGTGGACTTCTCGACTGGCTCGTCCTCTCTCTAACCTCAGTATCTCCATGCCTCACTGCAACCCGCAGGTCCAGCTTCTGCCCCCACCATCGTAGCCGGTCTAGAAGGTCCCGGTTCAGAGCCCGGAGAGGAGTGATGTAGATGATTTTGATTCCGGGTCCACGATCCGGCTCGTTCAGGTATCGGGTGAAGACCGGCAGAATCGCGGATTCTGTCTTGCCGCTTGCGGTTGGCGAGATTAGTAGCACATTTTTGCCTTCCAGTATCGGCGGAATCGCTTTCTCCTGGGCTTCGGTCGGTCTCTGGAACCCTCGTTCCTTGACAGCTTCCGCTAGGGGTTTCGGGAGAAGGTCGAAGACGCTAGACGACAATAAGCATCCTTACACCGGTTCCGTTCGATAAAAACGTAGAAACGATCCGGGAGCACGATTTTCCAATCTTAGAAAGCCTTTAGTGACTATAAAGCGCCCAATATCCTTCGATAGTGGCCTCGGTGTCCGTTTGAACAAAGACTTGGACAAGGCGTGGCGTGAGCGGTTGGTCAAGAACCACCTCGACCTCATCATACTACGCCTTCTCAAGGCGAAACCCCGCTGGGGATACGAGATCAACCTGGAAATCAGAGACCGATTCAAAGTCTACCTGAGCGCGGGCACCCTTTACCCGCTCCTACATTCCATGGAGGAGAAAGGCTACCTTCAAGCAGTTTGGGAGGCGGAAGGTGGAAGAGGCCGTAAAGTCTACCAGATCACGTCCCGCGGTGACGAGTTCCTTACAGCAGGCGCCAGAGCCGCGGAAGAGTTCTTGAAGCGGATCCAGTATGAGGCCGAGATAGGCCCGTTCCAGACTAAACATGTCTAGAGGAGAGACACTAGTTTGAGCGTCTACATCAGGAAATTCCGGGCTTTCCTCCGAAAGAATGAGACCGCAAGAGGACTATTTCTCGTCGGAATCGTGATCCTGGGCGCGATCGCGGTCTGGGGGGGAATCCGCCTAGCCCTCAATACTCAGTATCCAATACTGGTCGTCTCATCACCCAGCATGTGTCAGAGCTTTGCCGATCCTACTACGAGCGAGTGCACTCTACCGGTCGGAGCTCTGATTGTGATCAAAGGCGAGAGCACAATCGATATTCAGGTTCCACCGATATCTTATTCGGGGAACTGCACGATAGGTTCTTGCTGTCCCGGAACCTCCCTGAGTCCGGAAGGAACGATTATCGTATTCTACCATTCAGACAACCCCAACTTCCTTATCGTTCACCGAGTTTTCAAATCAATGCTCGTCTCTGGACAGATCGTCTACGATACTAAGGGTGACTCTAACAGCTGCGACGACGGGGACCAAATCCCAGCGTCCAATATCGTAGGCGTCTACCAGTACACGATTCCAATCCCGTATCTCGGAACCGCGATTCTGACCGTGAGAAATTTCATGTACGACTCGTCAGGTCAAGTGAACCCTCAAGGTATCCTCATCATTCTAGCTCTGATCGTCGCTCTGTTCGCGTTCGAGGTTCTTCAGCCTAGAAAGAAACCTCCACCGGACAACGGCAAAGAAGAACCAGGTCCAGCTCTTTCAAAGTCCGACGATTCGCAACCCGAAAAGTCCGGCTAGCTCGGGCTCTACGGGTCGATTCTGCAGCCGGGGGCGGGCTAGCTTAAATAGTCTTTATAAAGACCTGACTTCGAATCCGCCGTGAAATTGACGAGGGCGCTTTTTTCCGAAACGATCCGACAGATTTCACGCAATAACCTGCTAAGCACAGGAGGATTTTCTACAATTGTCAGATAAGGGCAAGGCATTCATCAACATCGAGAACGTTGTTGCTTCTGCGACTCTTAAGCAGCAGATTGATCTCAACGCGATCGTCAGAGTATTCCCCGGGGTCGAATATAGGCCTGAACAGTTTCCTGGTCTCGTTTATCGTCTGAAGAAGCCGAAGACTGCTACTCTGATCTTTAGCTCTGGCAAGATGGTTTGCACCGGGGCCAAGTCCGAGCGACAGGCCCGGAAAGCAGTCCTCAAAGTCATTGACGAATTGAAGAGAGACGGGATCGTCATTCTCGGGAAGCCTGAGATTATGATCCAGAACATCGTCGCGTCTGCGGGTCTCGGCGGCTACATCGACCTGGAAAAGGCAACGTACGGGCTGAAGAAGACAATGTATGAGCCTGAACAGTTTCCCGGGCTGATCTATCGAATGGATGAGCCTAAGGTTGTAATCCTGCTCTTTGCAAGCGGAAAGCTCGTTTGCACAGGCGCAAAGAGAGAGATCCAGGTCGGCATAGCGGTCAATAAGTTGCAAGGGATTCTGGAGGCCAAGAGCCTCATCTTTTACGAGGGTACAGAGAAGCCGCGTCTGCCGCCTCTTCCTGCCGATGAGTTGGAGAAGGAAAAGGTAAGAGTGGAACAGGCAAAGGCAAAAAAAGAGAAGGAAAAAACCAAAGAGAAAGACGCGGACTAGTA
>JAJPJY010000127.1 GCA_021323995.1 bacterium
ATAGGGTCTCCCCCCAGCGCTTCCGCGGACAACACTACTAGAAGGGGCCTGCATCGCTTCCCGCCTGTCCTGAACATGTACTTGATGATCTGGTTTGCTTCGCGTTTGTCAAAGTTCGTCTGTAGCGTTTTGTTGATCGTCTTCTCAATGGGATCACGCCACTCCTGAAACGAAGAGGGAACTTTGCTCATTTTCTATATCGGATCCGCCAGGGTTCGCACTCCTTGTTCTATGACCGCTATTTAATCGGTTGTGGTTATCACAGAAACGTAAGCTCGAACTGTATGTAGATGCCAAAAACAACCTTTATACCAAAAAGGCCGGCTCATCGCGCATTCAGAGGAAAAACAATGGAACAAGCACCGAAACCAGCCGAAGCACCAAAGCCAAAGAATCGAACAATGGCACTAGCAATAATCATAATTGCAATCTTGGTCGTGGTAGGAGTGGGAGTTTACTTCCTGACGAGACCGAACCCTTCTCCCACACCCACTGGTCCTCAGGTCACAGTCAAAGACGATGGACTGTGCGGTTCCTCGGACATGAGCTGCCTCTTCACCCCCGCTAGCATAAACGCAACTGTAAACGGCGCTGCCGTAACCTGGAAGAACACTGGGACCATATCACACACGGTAACAACTTGTGACTCTACCAATGGTCAGACTTCAACAGAATGCCCCAACGGAACGGACGCGACAGGGCTCGACTCCTTTAGCCTAACCGTAGCAGGTGGAGCAAGCGTTACTCACGTATTTGCAAAGGCGGGCACCTACTACTACTACTGTTCAATCCACCCTTTTACAATGCATGGACAAGTTATCGCCAGCTAAGCGATAACGCTGATCTTCGACTCTTTTTCTTTCCCTATTGTTCTTCCAATAAATAGCTGAACTAGAAATTCGTCTATCGCGAAGATAGCTGATTCTTAACAGCGCACGACTCAGAACCGAGCGTTCCCCTAAAGGACAGATACGGCATTACCAGGAGAATGGGAATGCCGATAGAAATGAAGGCTGTTTGTAGTGAAGATAGGGTAAGAGCCAGTGCAACTGCCCCCCCGAGTCCGACCACGGTTAAGAAGAAAAATCCCGCACACGTCGGACATATGGTGAACAATCCGACAGCGGCTCCGAGGCCAGCCATCCATCTTGCTCCTACAGTCTCCGGCCTGTGTCTGTAGGTATAGCTCGCAATGGCAGCGTTAAGTCCGACCAGCCAAGACACAGCGAAGAGAAGAACTAGATTCACCGGAACGATCAAGATAGCAAAGTGTTGAGTCAGATAGACGACCAATTGCGGCATCTGACCAACCGCGCCGCAACACAAGACTGGGACAACGGAAGGCACCCCAACTCCGTAAGCATCCGAGAATGATAGACCTGGCTGGAAAACAAGAGTGCTCGAAACAACACCAAAAAGCAGTCCATAGCTCAGCGAGGCAATTGTGAATATTCTAAGAGATCTTTTCTCTGCGATCATTCGTGATAACCGTGCCAAAGAGGGCCCCATCTTGCCCAGAATGTCTTCCCCGCCAGTTTGCAGTAGGTGAAGCGTAGCTCCGACGAAGGAGAGTACAAGGCCAAACAGCATGAGGCCAAGCGAGACAATTGCGGTCTCCTCGAGCATTCCAATGCTATTGATTCCTATGACTGATGAGGTTCCCAAAGCGATTTGGTAGCTGACGATAGAGCTTACAACGAAAACAATCCCGAGTGCAGCTGTCGTCAGCGGGGATATCTTGTGAAGCCTGCGTGGGACCATCATGGCAGCCTTGAACCTACATCGATGGGAACGCAAAGCGTCCTCAGACGATGCCTAAGATGTATAGTGAAAGCTATGGGAGCTGAGCTGCAGAAAGCTGAAACTCATCAGTATCGAAGCGATGACGATGCCTAGTATGACCCATGTTGATAGTGATTTTGGCTCGTACTTGAGGTGCTGGTAGAACATGGCTATCATAATTGCTTTTGTCGCAGCGAGCCCAAGAAGGATACTGGCGTAGGTGGAGAATGCGAGGTTTAGTGAGAAAAGGTTGACTTCAATGTCTGTCTCGCCTATGAGGATCGCGAAGATGATTAGATAGAGATAGTTCGTGTTCACTCCCGACACCTCATATCAAATAGAACAGCGGAAAGAGGAAGACCCACACAATGTCGACGAAATGCCAGTAGAGTCCGAAATGTTCGAGGGTCGCGTGATCTCCTTTGATGTACTTTCCTTTCAGCGCATTCGCTAGCAGGTAGACAGTCATACACATGCCTGCAACGACGTGAACTCCATGAACGCCTGTTGTGATGAAGTAGCTTGTCGCGGGTAGAGGATACGTGTTGAAGACGCCGCTTGAACCTAGAGAGAACCATTCCCCAGCTTTGATGTAAAGGAACAGACCGCCTAGGCCCAGGGTCCCAAGCAAGCTTATGATCAAACCATTCTTGTTTCCTGCCCTTGCCGAGGCGAGAGCCATTATCGCGGTCATGCTGCTTGTGAGCAGGACTAGGGTCATGGCGAAGCCGTTTCGAATGTCGAAAACGGTTCCCGGTGTGGGCCAAGTGGGAGAGGCTGTTCTTACGAAGAAGTACGCGCCGATGAGTACGCCGAAGAAGATTACTTCCGCTCCGAGGAATGTCCAGATTCCGAGTTTCATGTTCGGGACTTGTTTGAACGGCCAACTCTCGACGTTGGTGTCTTCGTGAACGTTGAACTTTTCTCTACTATATCCGAGGAGAGAGATTAGGCCGAGAATGACCCCATCGGCAATGAGTGGCCAAAACGGCTGGTAGGTCACTGGCTGGGGGCTAGCAGGCTTTCCAATGGTTATTCCCAGGAAGAATATGAATGCGGAAAAGGCCATGAGAATCGGCCAGGGACTCAAACCTTCAGAATGAATAGATGAGTACTCGTGTCCCACGCTTGAACCGTTAGGCTCGCCGATTCCATGCGACGATCCATTCGGCAAACCGATGCTGCTTCCAAAGTGGATGGTTCCATCGTCCATGAACGTTGGAATAGTGTCAAAATCGTGAGCGGGTGGCGGTGACGGAAGCGCCCATTCTAGGGTCCACCCGTTCCAAGGGTTTGGCCCAGCAGGTGGACCGACGCGTGCACTTCTATAGAGATTGTAGAATAGCAGGAGCTGAGCCCCGCCAAAGATGAATCCTCCAACGGTTGCGGTGAGGTTCAACAGTCCCCATCCAGTGTCTGGAGAGTATGTGGCTATTCTTCTGGGCATATCCAATAGCAGGAACATTGGGAAGTAGAGAACGTTGAAGCCGATGAAGGAGACGATGAAATGGATACGCGCCATACTCTCGTTGTACATCCTTCCGGTAATTTTAGGGAACCAGTAGTAGAGGCCGCCAATCAGTCCCATTATGCTTCCTCCAACCATTATGTAGTGAAAGTGTGCGACAACGAAGTAGGTGCCTCTCAAGGCATAGTCGAGAGCGACCGAAGCAAGATAGACTCCGGTTATGCCTCCTATGATGAAGAGCGCAACTGCGCCAAGTGTGAAAAGAGCCGCCGCTTTTAGACGGAGCTTCGCCACCGCCAACGTCTCAATTAGGGAAATTACGATTACATCGAAGGGTAGGGAGACCGCGACTGTCGTCACAGTGTAAAGCTTGTCTGTGATGACCCCATATCCCGTCAAGAACATATGATGACCCCAGACTACGAAACTAATCAGCGCAGCGGCGACTAAGCTTCCGATAACGTACTTTGATCCGTAGAGAGGCCGTCTTGCAAAAGTGGGAATGACGTCAGCAATTATTCCAAGAGCTGGGAATAGGACGATGTAGACTTCTGGGTGACCGAAGAACCAGAAGACATTGTCCCAGAGAAGAGATCCGCCTTGGATTGACGAGAAGTAGAAGGTCCCGAATGCTCGATCAACATACAGCAGTAGGACCGCGGCCAGAAACGATGGAAATGCGTAGAGCATCATGAAAATCGTGACCAGAATCGACCATGGAAACAGGGACATCCGTCTGAGTTTGAGTCCAGGTGCACGCATCTTAAACATCGTAACTAGAAAGTTGACCGAACTCATCGTTATCGAGACTACGATGAGGATCAGTGCGCCGGCCCCGAGATTCAGTCCGATAGTCGGTGCGAACTCGAACGCGGTCTGCGGTGAATAGAGAGTCCAGCCGAGATCGGGGGCGGCTCCGAAGAAGAAACTGAGAATCATCATGACGCCGCTGAACAGGTAGAACCAGTAGCTCATCGCGTTCAGTCGTGGAAAGGCGAGGTCCCGCGCTCCGATCTGGAGCGGAATAATGTAGTTAGCGAAGCCGAATGCAAATGGCGAGAGGACCCAGAAAATCATCAAGAGACCATGGACGGTCACGAACTGGTTGTAGACCTCGGCCGTGAGCACGTTGTTGTTGGGAATGGAAAGCTGAGTTCTCATGGTCAATGCCAACAGGCCGGCGGCGACAAAGAAGAATAGAGCCGTAATGATGTAGAGTATGCCGATATCCTTGTGATTCGTAGTATACAGCCAGCGCTTTGCTACTGCTGAAAATCGCTCTGCCATTCTACTGCACTATTGTAGAGTTAAACCAGGACACGAACTGTCCCAGCGGCATTACGTCGATAGTTGCGATCATTGTCGCGTGACCAGGTCCGCACAATTCGTAGCATTGGATCGTATAGTTCCCAATCGTCTCCGCGTTGAACCAGATGAAATTAACGTGTCCAGGATATGCGTCTGCTTTGACTTTGAAGGCGATAACCCCGAAGTTGTGAAAGACGTCCGCGCTGGTGACGTTCAGACGGATATCTTCACTTTGCGGCACTGCGAAAATACAGATCGCTTGCTGACAAGACGGGGCCCCGGTAATTGTCCGGTTAGGAAATCCAGCATAGTTGAAGTCCCAGTAGAACCGGTGCCCGGTTACCAGCACGCTACAGTTGTACGTAACCGAATGGGAGATTTGGATATTGCAGGGGGCAGGGGAAGAAAGAATCGTGTCAATCGAACCGAAGCTACCGATTATTAGAACAGTAAGAATAATCGTGGACAACGAAACTGTCAAAATTGCGGTTCTAGCATGTCCTCTTGCAACAGGCAAATGACCAAGAATCGGCGCGTCATGAGGCTCCGAGGAGCCCGATCGGTCTCTGTACTTGATAATGAAAATCACCATCAAGCCGAATACCACTACAGAGACAGCGATTGCAAGATATGTGAAGAGCCAGAAGAGATTGTCGAACTGAACCTGCATGTTGGAAATTGCCATGCTACGCTGCTCTGCGTTTTGTCCCAACTTGCTTCTTTTTTAAAGCGTATGCACTAGCTATAACTGATTCTAACAGGACAACTACTGACGAGAACTGATCGCGGTGGAGCGAATGTTCCACACCATTACAGCATTCACAATTAGGAGAGCAAGTATCGCTGATGCGAGACCCAAATGCGCGTCGCTAACAATAGGGTTCAGAGCAGTCGTAACAGTTACCATCCTTAGAATTACCTGGATGAAAAGACCAACAAAGCTCGCGGTGGAGAACCGGAGAACATTCCTACTTTCCCGATACCGGGTCCAAGCCAGAACGGTGGTTCCAATAACGAAGAATGCTACTACGAAGTTGAAAATTCTGTGGGAAAACTCGATCAGCTGAGCTGAATTGTTTAGAACTGGAAGAACCGCGCCGTTGCACAGAGGCCACGACTCGCCACAACCAAGCCCAGAATTGCTTGTTGTAACGTAACCTCCTATAAGGATGAGGATGTACGTAGAGACAACTGAGCCCAACGCAAAAATCCAGAGAAGACTGGTCGATGGCTCACGCGATCTAATCGACATAAGACTTGGCGATGAGGCGGAATGTCTTAGAAGTATTTAGGCTACAGATCAACTAGCACTTACTAGGCTTTATCATCACGTCTGCCATGTCCGACAGGGCAGTTCGAGGGTCGCGACTTTTGACCACGCTACTGGCTACCAGGACACCCTCTGTCCCAAGCTGAAGCGCTTTCTCCACATCGTCGGGGGTTGTTATCCCTGCACCACAGAGAACACGAGCATGTGTGTTAACTGTTCTAATTTCACGTACGCTACTTGTGATAAGATCCGGTCGAGCCTTTGAAACGGAGATTCCGGTTCCTATGAGGTCCGGTGGTTCGATCGCGATCATGTCGGGTTTCAACTTTGCTATTTCCATGCCTGCCTTAGCAGTGTCAGCGCATACGAGCGAGTAAAGATCGGAATCAGCGCACCTTTGGATGCAGTTGCTGATTTCGGCTATTCCGATTCGCCGCTCTGAATGGTTAACTAGCGAACCTTCGGCACCGGCCGACTTCACTGCTTCTGCTAGGACATGTCCGGTGTATGCTCCAGGTTTGATGGAGTCCAGATGTTGGGAGAACACTGGTATGTCAACGCTCTCAGATACCGATTTTAAGTCCGTGAACTGTGGAGCAATTATTATCGTGACTCCGCTGTCATTTGCTGTTTTTTCTGCAGATTTTGCTAGTTCGATGGCCTGTTTCCCGGTCGCTTCGATATAGGCCTTGAAGTTGACGACCAGTAGAGGCCCGCGTAATTGTCGGATCAGATCCACCTTATGATGGCACTGGTGTCTGTGGGAATGTTGGAGCTAGCTCCTATTGGGCTACGACTATCTCGAGCGCATGATTGACCTCTTTGCCGTTGAAGATTATCTCGCGGAGTGCGTTCGCCATTTTGACTGGGTCCGTGTGTTGCCAGACATTTCTTCCAACAGCTAGGCCAGCAGCACCGCCATCCATCGCGCCCTTTACCTGGTTCAAGAAAGTCTCATCGGTAGGAGCTTTTGGCCCTCCTGACATGAAGACTTTGGCGACTCCCGCAGCCTTCACAGCCCACCTAAAGCTGGATGGGTCTCCTGTATATTTGATCTTGACCGCATCAGCCCCCATTTCCAGGCCTGCCCTAGCAGCGTAGGATACTATCTCTGGAGCGATATCATTCTTCACGGCCTCTCCTCTAGGATAGATCCAAGCAATCGCAGGCATTCCTTCTTCGTGAGCATCCTCCTGTATCTCACCGAATTCTTGAAGCATAATGTTCTCGTGAGCACTGCCCAAGTAAATGGTATAGCCGACGCCCTTTGCGCCGAGGCTCAGCGCTTCCTCTACGCTACAGACCTGAGACGATATCGGTTCGCCCTTGGGTAGACTCGTCTTTCCGTTTAGTTTGATAATCAACGGGATCTTCCCATTGTAGTACTTCTCAGCGATTCCCTTGTGAAGAACGACCCCGGTAAACTGTCCCTTGACGGCTATGTCAAGAATGTAATTCGGGTCGATGTTCTTGTCGTTGAAGTCAGTAGAGGGGCCGTGCTCGAACCCTTGGTCATATGCGAGTAAGAGTCCCTTCCCGTTCTTCAGAAAATTATCCATATTCGCTTTCATGGAAACCTACTGATGGGTTGGTTCGAGCTTCCAAATTAAACTAGCCCCCAAGATCTGATTCTTGGAACATTGGGAGAAACGGTTATCCTTCAAGCCTTCGGCGAAACACGAGCATGACCAGACGGATAGTCATAATTGGGTGCGGTGTCGCAGGCACTACGGCCGCGTTCTATTCGAGAAAGACAGACCGTACCTCCGAACTCACGATCATTGGATCGGAGACTCTTCCTGAATATTCCAGGTGCGGTCTTCCCTACGCGTTTAGCGGAATCGTTCCCACTCTAAAATCGCTAATCGGCTATGATGAAGAGTTCTACGAGCACACAAATCGGATACAGCTAAGACTCGGAGTTACGGCTACGAAAATTCACGTCGACCATCAGACAGTCGAACTTGACGGGAAAGATCATCTTGGGAATCAAATCGGGTATGACAGCCTGATTCTGACGACAGGAGCCCGACCGACCAACCTCTCGATCCCCGGTTCCGGTCTTAGTGGAGTCTTTACGATCAGAACGATGGATGACATTGAAAATCTGGCAAATTATCTAAAAGAAGCGAAAGCTCGGAGAGCCGCAGTAATTGGAGCGGGGCTAACTGGTTCCGAGATGGCTGAAGCCTTACTAATACGCGGAATTGGCGTAATTCAAGCCGAGATAGTTCCTGAGATTCTCCCAGTTATACTGGATCCGGATATTGCGTCACTGGTTAGGGAGAAGGGCGAAGAACACGGTGTCGAATATCACCTAGGGTCGACGCTAGATGAGATCCTTGGAGAAGGGGGAAGAGTTGCCGGCGTCCAAATTTCGGGCCAAAAGCACGAAGTGGACGCTGTCGTGGTCACCGTGCGAGTCAGACCCAGCACCGAACTGGCAAAGGATGCGGGAATCGAGCTTGGCGGTTCTGGTGGAATTCGAACGGATGAACGGATGGCGACCTCAGCCAAGAACATCTATGCTGCGGGCGACTGTATTGAGACATTTGATCTAGTCACGCGTCGGCATGTCTTTTTCCAGTTAGCCACTACTGCTGTGCGACAGTCGATGGTTGCAGGCATAAATGCGGCTGGTGGCGATGCTCACTATCCGGGGTCTACTGGCGTGGCTACGGTGAAACTGTTCGGTTTGGAGGTCGCGGCTCTTGGCCCTACGAGTGCGTTGGCAGAGAAGATCGGAATCCGTCCAGTCTCAGTCAGGGTAACGGGGTCCACGCGGCTCTCGTATTATCCCGGCGGCAAGGACCTGACCGTCAAGCTCCTCGCCAACCGTGATAATGGAAAACTTCTCGGAGCACAGCTCGTGGGGGAAGAGGGTGCAACGCTTCGAGCAAACTTCGCATCAATGGCCGCCCACCTTGGATTGACTGTTCAAGAATTTGCAGATATCGAGACGTGCTATTCTCCGCCGCTCGCTCCTGTCTGGGACCCGGTGACTATCGCGGCACAAGCTCTATTGAAGAAAATGAAAACAGCTCCAACTGCCGCCGAAGCAACAGTCGCCCACGGTTGAGCATCTCTTGAAAGTCCTAGTTTCAGACCCGATTGATGACGATGGGATCAAGATTCTCAAGGACGCAGGTTTCATCGTTGACAATCGGCCGGGAATCGACAAGACGAGTCTTTCCAACATGATCGACCAGTATGATGTCTTGATAGTGCGGGGAAGGACGAAAGTCGACTCTGTTCTTATGCGAAACTCTCACTTGAAGATTGTTGGGCGCGCTGGCGTCGGGCTCGACAATATCGATCTGCAAGCGGCCAAAGAAAAAGGAATCACCGTTCTCAATACGCCAGCCGCGCCTACAACGAGTGTCGCTGAGCTGACTGTCGGGCTGATGCTGTGCCTTCTCCGCAAGATTCCGTTCGCCGATCATAGCATGAAGGAGGGTCGATGGATCAAGAATCAGCTGATGGGCGAAGAGTTGCAGTCGAAGAAGATCGGTATCATCGGTCGGGCTGGACGAATCGGCAATGAAGTCTCGCGAATCCTAACCGTCGGATTCCAGGCGGACGTGCTTGGCTATGACGTCATACGACCGCGAGGAATCCCTGGACTCAGCTATGAGATCACTGACTCGATAGACGATCTTCTACAGAGATGCGATATTGTCACGATCCATGTCCCCTACTCTCCACAGACACGCAATTTGCTCAACGAACAGCGGCTGCGAATGATGAGAGCGGGATCGTATATTGTCAACACATCCCGTGGAGATATTGTCGAAGGCCCTGCCCTTCTGAAGGTATTGAAAGAGGGGCGATTGGCCGGGGCTGGACTCGACGTGTTTCACCTAGAACCACCTACAGACGTTTGGGAGAAGGAACTCGTCAACCTTCCAGATGGAGCAACGGTGGTTACGTGTCACATTGGAGCAGAAACCCGACAGGCCCAGAAACGTGCCAGCATTGAGATCGCTGAGCGGATCAAAACCGAGTCCCTTAGAATTCCCACGACCCCCTGAATAATGTCCTTGCTGGCACATGGTCAACACGACCAAACTACTTTTCAGAGTAGAAAAGATAGAATTGTCCTGAGACATACCCAGAACAAGCCGCGATCGCAAATCCAAGCACATGTTTTGACCTAGCCGCATTCTTCACGCTCACCGGGATGCTGACCCGCTCGATGTTCAAAACGCCTTATCAGACGATACTGCGCCCTGACCCAGAGAATAAGTCCAATACGGTTTCAACCAGCCAGCCCCCCCTCGAAAATCCCTGGAGCTCGTTTACCCGCGACACAAAAGTGGTTTCCAGAACAGTTCACAACGTCCAGAATTCGCCCAGAACAAGATCCGATTCGTAATCCCAACGGTTGGGCCCGATACTGCCTTCGTTAGCCCGTTTGGTAAGCGTGAAAGGGCCCTACCGACGATAGGAATCACGCTTGGAACGATCGAAAACAAAAATTTTCTCGCGACATGAAAGTGTACCCTTCACAAGGCCGGAAACAGCCTCAGCCGCGCCGCGTCTGCAGAAGGCCAACAATCGACTATGGATAGACCCGGTTGATCAGTCTCGGGAACGCGATTGCGTCTCGGATGTGGTCGAGCCGACAGACCCATGAGACTAATCGTTCGAGACCCATTCCGAAGCCCGAGTGAGGAACACTCCCATACTTGCGGAGATCGAGATACCATTCGTAGCTCTTCGGGTCGAGCCCCTCCTCTCTCATTCTCGTCACAAGCGCATCATATTCCTCAATCCGCTGCCCGCCCCCAGTAATCTCTCCGTAACCCTCCGGAGCGAGCATATCCACAGACAACGTCACATCCGGCCTTGCCGGGTCCGGTTTGTGGTAGAAAGCTTTGGTCTTCTTCGGATAGCCGGTCACAAAAAACGGCCGATCAAAATGCACAGTCAACAATTTCTCTTGCTCGTAGCCGAGATCATCGCCCCATTTGATTCCCGCTTTTTCTGGACCAATCTTCTCAAGAGCCTCATCATAGGTGATCCTTGGAAACGGAGGCTTCACCCGGGCCAAATCTTCCACATTCCGCTCAAACAATCCCAGTTCCACGGGACAATTCTTCACCAGTTGCTCTAGAACGTGCGAGAGCATCAACTCCTCGACCTTGATGATACAGTCGAGGTCGCACCAGGGCGCTTCAGCCTCGATATGCCAGTACTCGGTCAGATGCCTCCTCGTCCGAGACTTCTCAGCCCGGAACGAAGGAGCCACAGTATAGATTGGGCCAACGCTTGCTATCAGCGCCTCCGCATACAGCTGCCAGCTCTGAGTAAGGTACGCCTTCTCATCAAAATATTTCACCTCGAACAAAGTAGATCCGCCTTCAACAGCGGCAGACGTTAGAATAGGAACCTGCACCTCCAAGTACCCATGAGAATCAAACCATAACCTTACAGCAGACAGTATCGCTGCTCGAATCTTGAGAATAGCACGCATCTTCTCATCCCGAACATACAGGTGCCGCTGGTCAAGCAGAAACTCGGGACCATGAGCCTGCTTCGCGATCGGAAACTCTTCCAATGCAGGATAGTCGATCTTTCCCGAACTAGCCTGGATCTCTCTACCACCTGGCGCACGCGGATCCGGCTTGACAACGCCCTCAAGCGTAACAGTTGACTCTATCTTCGCAGAGAGGAATTGGTCGAAGAAGCCTTGTTCGACGCCCTTGCGAATAGTGCACTGGATAACACCTGGGCCGTCGCGAACGAGAAGGAATATTATACCGCCGCTGGAACGTTTGTTCTGCAACCATCCCCGAACGAGAACCTTCTTTCCATCGGCTGCGCCGGAAAAAATATCCCGGATAGCTACCGCGTTCTCCATGCCCTAATCCCTCGCAGAGATAGTGACGGTTGCCAGTCGATTATTTAAGAATCCCAGAAACCGTCCAGAGACACGAGCCTTGTCTGATCAACAGGAAAACACAACAAAACGACTCGCAGAACTCAAGTCGTATCTAGAGAAGAGAGTCGCAGAGCATGACGCCGAGATCCGGAGCCTCAAGTCATTCCTAGAGACCGTCGACACCATGCTCGCGGAAAAAAGCTACCGCCGACTGAAACTGCCAGCAACTGAGACAAAAACTGCTCCCGAACCCACAGCGAACGCCCCTCAAACCATCCGCACTATTAGCGGAGTACACCTGGCAGATATTTTTGTCGAAGGCAAAGACATGCGCGTAGTCCCATCTAGAGAGATAAGGTTCGACGCCAACGCTCCACCACTCCGATCGTTCTTGGTCGGAAAAGTTCTCGAACCGTTGCATGTCCGAGACGAGGAAGCAACGCGGAAACAGGAGATTACTCCCGACGATGTCCTTGCTTACGACATTGACAAGGAGGGGTCACTGCTCAAGCAGATTCATGTGAAAAACTACGGTGACGAGCGGCGACTGAACGAGCTCAAAAATGCTCTGCGATGGACGTTCCGTAGAATGTATGAGAAGACCATCGGGACCCAGTAGAATACTCGCCTAGACGCCTGCAGCGGAACGGCTCTGCAAATCGTTCAAGGCCATCACAGCATAATCGATCCCATAGGTATGCTGGAGATAATCCCGTAGAGCCATGGCCGAGCGAGCCTCTGAGATGAAACCTTCTTTGGGAAACTGGAAGCTCTGAGTAGAACCACACGATTTACACCTAGCGATCACACTGTCGTAGATGACTCCCCCGCTCTTTCCAAAATCGTGGTCGACAGGCTCAAGCTGGCCACCACAATGACACTCCGTCTTCATCACGGTGGCGTAGGTAGCTTGTATCTCGCGAAAATGGCCTTCGGCATCTTGTAATAGCTGACCTTTCAACTCAATATACTTGGAGTCGTTCGACAGCTCCGGCCTCTGACTCTCAACCTTCTTCAAACCGAAAGCCAGCAGATAGGCCATGGGATTCTCAACGGAGGCCATGAGAAGAAACGAGTCGGAATATCTAACAAGAGGAGATTGGTACCTATGCCATGCCTAGACGGTTCTAACCGGGCTCGTCTCCACTCAAACCCACAAGTTTCAGAAAATCGAGTCTCCAAACGAGTTGGACGGGGCGCGATTCTCGTAAACCTTAAAAAATGCCCCTTTCCTTCCAGATCGCGGATTCCAGATTCAAAATAGGTGTATGAAGTAAAATGTCGGCACAAACTGCGGGAGGTGTCCCAGTGCTAATTTTGAAGGAGGGCACGGGACGTTCAACGGGAAAGGAAGCCCAACGAAATAACATAACCGCGGCGAAGGTTGTAGCGGAAACCGTCAAGAGCACTCTTGGCCCTCGAGGCATGGACAAGATGCTCGTCAGCACAATCGGCGACGTTACGATCACAAACGACGGGGCTACTATCATGAAGGAGCTTGACGTCCAGCATCCCGCTGCTAAGATGCTTGTAGAGGTATCAAAAACTCAAGACAATGAAGTTGGCGATGGCACTACTACTGCGGTATTGTTGTCGGGTGAGCTTCTGGACAAGGCGGAGAAGCTGCTCGACAAGGATGTTCATCCTACTGTCATAGTGGATGGTTACAATAAGGCTGCTGAGAAAGCGATAGAAATTCTCGACAAGATCTCTATGCCGATAACGGACAAGGATGATGCGACCCTCAAGGCGGTCGCCATGACCTCGATGTACAGCAAAGGCATCGTGATCGCAAAGGAACACTTTGCCGACATTGCCGTAAGAGCCGTCAAGCAAGTCTCCGAGAAAGTAGACGGAAAGATCAAGGCCGACATCGACTTGATCAAGATCGTCAAGAAGCACGGTCGGGGTCTAGAAGAGACTGAGCTAGTCAAGGGGATTGTGGTCGATAAGGAGATTTCGCACGCTCAGATGCCCAAGAAGATCGAATCTGCAAAAATCGCCTTGCTCAACGCGAAGCTTGAGATTGAGAAGACAGAGTTCGACGCGAAGATCAACATCAACAACCCAGACCAGATGCACCTGTTCATCGAAGAAGAGGAGAAAATGCTGAAGGACATGGTCTCGCAGATCCAGAAGACTGGCGCGAACGTTCTGTTCTCAGAGAAGGGCATTGACGATGTTGCACTTCACTATCTCGCAAAGAGCGGTATCGCGGCAGTCAAGAACGTGAGCAGCGGAGACCTAGAGAAGCTCTCCAAGGCGACCGGCGGAAAAATAGTCGCAAGCATCAAGGATCTTACAAAGGACTCGCTGGGAGAGGCTAAGTTGGTTGAAGAGGCAAAGATCGGCGAAGACAAACTAATCTACGTCCGTGACGCGAAGAACCCGAAGGCAGTCACTATCGTCGTTCGCGGCGGAACAGAGCACGTCGTTGACGAGGCTGACAGATCATTACACGACGCGCTATCAGTTGTCCGTAACGCGATCGAGGACGGCAAAATAGTTGCAGGAGGCGGGGCACCGGAGGCAGAGCTCGCAAAGCGCCTACGCGATTACGCGGTCAAAGTTGGCGGTCGCGAACAGTTGGCCATCGAGGCTTTCGCAGAAGCAATGGAAGCCGTACCTACCACATTGGCCGAGAACGCTGGGCTCGACCCTATCGATATTCTGGTTGAACTAAGATCCAAGCACGAGAAGGGAGTCAATCCGTGGTTTGGGGTGGATGTCTTTTCGGGCGAAATTAAGGACATGAAGAAGCTTAACGTCCTCGAGCCCTTGAGGGTCAAGCAGCAAGTAGTGAAGTCCGCTTCTGAGGCTGCTTCGATGATTCTACGCATCGACGATGTGATAGCATCGAAGTCGGTCGAGAAGGGCACGGGCAGCGGGAAAGACTTTCCAAAGCCCGGCGGCGACGACGACTACTAGTCCAACCACAGAGTAGAACGAGCCAGCCAAAATCCTGGCCTAGCGCCTAGTTGGGCGCTTTTTCATGCCTTTGTGGTTCGTCCGCTAGTCGAGAGAATGCCTCGGAAACCGTGAGCGCCCAAAGCTCCCCCGAAATTCCGTAACTTCGCGCCCTTCACCCAGAATAAAATCCCCGACAGCTAAACAGGGAGGGTGGGCCGTTACTGCCCTTCGTCAGCCCGTTTGATAAGCATGAAAAGGGCCCTATGGGCGATAGGAAACACGCTTGGAGTGATGGAAACAAAAAATTTTCCCGCGACGCAAAAGCCCTCTCTTCCCGGGGAGGATCGCAGTTGATCCTTGGGTTCGTCAGGCGTCGTGTAAGCGTTTTCTGATGTTGAGGAGGATATTGGGCGGGGTCCAGACTGAGAAGACTCTGACATACTTTGGGGATGCAGCCTTTCGAAGAATGCGAGCGGGGCCCACTTCTAGGTAGCCGTTTATGAACGAGTCAACATAATCGACCAATGCTTCGTTTATCGGAAGCCAGTAGTGACCTGAGTAGTAGAGGAACTCGGCCACATCCCAGCCATAGTCCCCGTTCTCACGGGCTTGCTCAAGGTCCACAAGTGTGGCGCCACCGCTACGATCGATTATGAAGTTCTCAGGCTTCGTGTCTCCCAACGCGGCCTCGAGCCCATGTGCGTTGGACATCAAAACACCCGCATTCCGCGCGGCTGTAGCCTCTCTCTGTCCGATCTGACCAGTCTGCGCGATTCTTCCGAGTAGACTGGATAGACCGTCACCTGGGATATATGAGAAGAGAATGGATCTGGATCTCAAATCCGCTCCGAGAATCGCTGGAACTTTCAATCCCCGCTTCGACAACAGATAGTTGAAAGCGTATTCGGCCTCCATCCGTCGACGGCCTGAGATCGAAAACCGCACACTGCCCAGACCGTACAGACTAAGCGTGACCCATTTCAGCGAAATCCAGTTAGTATAACGCTTGACGACAAACTTCTCCCCACTAACATCCACGAGGAAAACATCGTTAACGAAGCTTCCGATACGTCTGATAGAGACACGACCCGTAGGACGATAGGTCCTGACTAGTTTCAAGACTTGGTCTGTCTCTTCAGGCAAAAAACTCTCAACTCCATACCGTAGACTCTCACAGCCGGGACCAGCTCCTAAATATGCTGGGTTGAACCCGCCAAGCGCTCGAGAGAGATAGACTCGACCCTCTCCAAGTCTCACAACCGAATAAATTTCCTAATTTGCATCGTAACCACATTCGTCCTTTTCCTCATCGGCTCTCTACAAGCCCTCAGCCTAGCAGACAAGTATATTCCAAGAACCACTCAGCCAGGCCCTCTATCCTTAGAACTGTCGATCGCAACCACTCTAGTAGTGTCGATCGTCGCGATTCCAATTGGATACGGGTTCACCCGGTTCTTCGGGGGCATAGTCTCTACTAGGGCCATCAAGCTTTACCTTTACATTATGCATGGAAAATCGATCATCGGGTCAAAAACATCAGACCTTGAGGAGATTGCGAGAGGAAGAGGCCATAGACTGTCGCTTCGTAGACAGTTGACCTATTTCGGATTCATTCTCGCAGTTGTCGTATCTTTCGCAATATATCTGTCAAGACACGGCGTCTTCCCGATAGCCGCCCAGATCACGAGAACTTCCGACATCATACAGCCGATAGCTCAAGACTACGTTACGCTAACAATACTCGGTTCGCTAGTGCTATCAGTGGTCGCGCTTGCACTTCCCTACTTTGGTGGACTGCGGCTAAGAACGATAGATGTGGTACCGTTCCACACAACGCTCCTCACCTTCCTAGTAGGCGCGTCCGGCGGCTTCACCCTTCTCTACTCGATTCTAGCTCGGCCAGTTGTGAACTTGTTGACATACTACTTGCTCATTTACATGGGAGTTTGTTGGTCCCTAGCCATCGGCTGCAACCTTGCAGCAGACCCGGCCAACCGGCAGATTGTCCGCGACGTCCTATCTCAGAAGAGCACTTCTAAGCTGGTCTCGTCCAAAATCTGGCTCGAAAATCCTCCGGGAAGATTCGTCGAAGGCTAGCCATTTTTCCGAAATACTGTTTTTATAGAGTCCGAGCCTAACCCGTCTCGGCTATTCTATTGGATAGAGTCCCGACCGGAATCAAGGGCCTCGACGAGCTCTTGGGAGGAGGCTTTCCAGAAGGAAGATGTATTCTCATCACTGGAAGCCCGGGATCTGGGAAGACTACCTTTGCGCTCCAGTACCTCTATCACGGCGCGATGCTTGGCGATACCGGACTGTACGTCACTCTAGACGAACATCCGGACCTTGTGAAGAGGAACCTTCAATCGTACGAATGGGACCTTGATGGGATGGAGAAGAAGGGCAAGCTTCTCTTCATCGACGCTAGTGGATTGAGGAGAGCAAAGACTTCGGAGAACAGTCTCGTTTCAACGTACGGGTCACCGGTTGACGTGGCCGACTTCTCCGAGCTGCTCAAGACCATCAATAAGGTCGTAGAGGGAGAGAATGTTCACAGAATCGCGCTGGACCCGGTAACAACTTTAATGCTACGTTATGTCGAGGTGCTTAAGAGACGTAGAGCAACTGTAGCATTCTTCGACGCCCTCGCCGACTCCGGCTGCACCTCACTAATCACCAGCGAACTGAAGACGTCGCTCATGGACAGACGCTTCCAACTCGAAGAATTCCTTTCACACGGCGTGGTACTACTCCACTCACTATTTCACGAAGGAAATATCGTGAGGGCGGTCCAGATAGAGAAGATGCGAGGAATCTCCCACGATACACAGATCCGGCCCTACCAGTTCGGCACAACCGGAATAGAAGTGTTCCCTAGAGACAAGGTATTCTAGAACTGACTACTGCTTGGGTTTCCTAGAATAGAAGATTATGCCCTTTCCATCCTCAATCGTGAATAGGTTCCAGCCCTCTTGGTGTTTGTGAGCTCGGAGCTTTGTTATGCGGAGCCGGCGTTTGCGGCTTCCCGACTCTTCGAAAGCTTCCATCTGCACGATACAATCAGCCATGTCTTCGAGCTGACGCTGAACGGTCGAGTCAAGGCCTAGCCCTGCAGTGAAGAATGCTTTTCCAGATAGCCCTTTGACCCTTGCACCGACTGACTGAACGAACGATACTATGCTCTCAGGCTTTGCTTTCGAAGCCAATGGCGTCAAGGAATCGAAGTACAGGCTTCCTCCTTTGAAAGAACTTGGGAGAACGGAAGTTATCTTGATGCCCAGAGTCGTAAGATCTCCGAGTGAGGGAACAAAGACCTTCTCATGCGATTCCTGTCCCGCCTCACCCGAATAGCCGTCAACGAACGTCAAAAGGCCATTCTGTTCATATCCAGAAATGTCAATGCCCATGGTTCTCATGCTCGCCCTGACGTTGTTGGGAAAGTCCGCAGTGCTCACAAATACGCAAGGCCGGGCATTTCTCAGGTCCTCTCCCATTAGCTGTTCAAGGAGAAGCGTTTTTCCGGACCCGGTGTTGCCTTCTACGGTGACGACTGTGCCGCCTGTAAGCCCGCCACCGGTCAGAGTGTTGAAGTGATCAAATGGGATGAGATAGCTCCTCCCCCTTCTTCTACGAAGGAGAAAGCCTCCTGCCACTCCTCCGGAAACGGCCACTCCACCAATAATGATGTATAGAATTAGGTTGTAAGGAAACGGAATATAGCCCGGAGGGACGAGGAGAAAGGTCGAAGCGGATGGGGAAGAAGCGTAGGCGATATTGTTCTGGGTATCTATTATGTCAACGAGGACTTGGTATTGGCCTTGAGTGGAATTAATCTGGTATTTCCAAACGCCAACAAATCCACAAGGGCATGGACCGGTCGAAGGACCCTGCATTGATTCATTTGTCGCTTTGTTGACTGGTCGGCCGTTCGGATCAAAAATCGTCATGTTGACCCTTTGAATGTCGATGAGACCTAGCGCTGATTGGACGAACACTTTGACGATCAAGAGAGTGGTTGGAGAATTGAGATAGAATAACCCAGTATTGCTAGCGGTGTCTTGAACTGAAACCGGGTTGGTCGAGGGGAACAGTGACGCGTATCCTGACATAGGAATCACGACGAAAGAACGTGAAGAACTTGATCCCCAGGCTAGTGTGATTGTTGCGTTCTTGGGGATTGATAAGACGGAGATTTCGATTGCAATTGATGATTGTTCAACTAGCTGTGTGGTTTGTACCGGTAGGTTGAGTGTGACGTTGTAGTGTCCTGACGACAACGGCTGTGTATTGTTGCTGTTTGTCCAGCCAGTAACTCCTGGAAAGTGGTAGCTGAATGCTGCTTGAATCGTTATTGAGGCGGTTAGGTTGAATTTGTAGTCAATCCATAGGGACATTTGCAAGGGAGCTTGTATGGTAACTCCCGTGGTGAGAGGGGATGGTATGGCGAAGCTGATTGCGTTCGTCGTGACGTTTGCACTGCATGAGGAGCAAACGCTGGGGCTAGTTGAAAGGGCGCCTGGTGTGCTAGGGTTGACTTGGGCACCGGATGATGGCGATGCGAGGTAGAATATGCGGTTGACCGCTGAAGGGACCCCACTTACCGGATGGGGCGTGGCTGTTGCAAAAAGGACGAGGATGAGGAGCGTCAGCCATGGGTGGGCTTTGCTCACAATGCTCTCCGCGGGTGCATGTTCGATTTGGGTTAAAAGGTTCTACGAAGGCGGATTCAGTTCAGGAAGAAACCAAGGGTAGGAACGGGATTAGGCGTGGAGGGCCAAGCTATGCTTTGCCGATGCGGAAGACTGAGGTTCCGCAGTTGGGGCATACGCCTTTCACGGCCGGCTTGCCGTTCTTGAGCGTGACGTTAGTTGGGTTCTTGATCTCTATGCTCGTCTTGCATTTTACGCAGTATGCTTGTGGCATTCCTATTCAACTGAGCGCGGATTCGGCTGTGCTGGTATAATAAACTCACGTAGGGCGATGTAATACTCACGAGGAAGAGTGCCTGGACGAACCTGTTTCTGGTCGCATATCTTCCATGTGGTCTGTAATGTGACGATATTTCGGATTAACGGTTGTGTTCATGAGCTAATCATACAAATTAGTTCATTATGATGTGTTTCGAGTTACGTTCAATTCGTGAAGAGGAGCACTCTCCTGAACGTTCACGCTTGCGCTTGCCTTCGATAATGGCGGATGAGCGCCTCGTAGGCATCGAGGAACCGTCTCTGAATGGCATAGTTGCGGAGGTTCTGGCTCCAAGCGCGCTCGAACAATTCTCTCAGGCTCGGAGTCCGTAGCTTGTCCATATCCGCTCTCTTGCTCGACTCCATTATCCTCTCAACCGTGCTTGCAAAATCCTCGTACGATGGAGGGTCCTGTTGAGCGCGATTCTCTTGTGCCTGCTTCTGTCGTTCCTTGTAGTAGCGTAATGCTGTCTTGACTGATTTTTCGACAGCGCGGTCTATCTTCTCGTCGAACTCGAAGTGCATCCTAAGCTCTGCTCGGTTCCGACCTTATGGTTCGTTCTTGCCGGATGAACTATCTGTTCCCTAAGCGGTCACCATTGTCTTTATGGCTGTTTTTGAAGACCGGGCGTGCTCGAGAGCCTTGTCGGCCTCTTTGAGCTTGAACCGGTCGCTTATGAGACCTCGTACATCGAGCAGCTTGTCCGAAATCTGCCGTACTGCCTCTTGCATTTCTGCCTCGGTGCATGAGTAGCTCGTAATCAGAGAGTTCCCTCGCGAGAAGAGTGTGCTCGTGTCGAGCTGATAATGAGCGCCTACAGCGGGTGCGCCGAACAAGAGGACTCTTCCACCTCTCCGGATTGAGGCGAACGCCTGGTCCAACGCCTTCTCATCCCCGGTAGCTACCAGCGCAAGGTCCGCTCCGTCGCCTGTCATCTTCACGACAACGTCCGGAATTTTCTCTGCTTGTGGGTTGAGAGTCTTGTCTGCTCCGAGCTTGGCGCCGATTTCGAGTCTAGCTTCAATGATGTCGGTTCCTATTATTTTTCCAGATGTCTTTTTGCGGAGTAGTTGTACTTGTGTGAGGCCAGTAGGTCCTAGGCCCACAACGAGGACGTTGTCTGTCTCGTGCAGGTTAGTCTTGTCGATGGCGCGTATGCAGCAAGCGGTGGGTTCGATCATTGCACCCTCTTCGAAGGACAATTCTTTCGGAAGCAGGATAAGAGCGCCCCTGGCAACGTTGTATTTTGGAACCCGGAATGACTCTGCTAGTCCGCATGGATCGATGTTTGTTCTCTTGAACTGTTCGCAGAGCGTATGGTCGCCTTTCTGGCATGTAGTGCACTCGTAGCATGGGACGTGGTGGTGTGCGACTACTCTATCCCCGATTCTATACTGGCTGTTTTCTGGTGCTTTTTGTATTGTTCCGGTGACCTCGTGGCCGAGTATTCCTCCCGGGCCCAGTTGTCCACTTATTTTTTCGAGGTCTGTCCCGCAGATACCGCAAGCTTCCATCTTGACGAGCGCATCGCCCTTGTTGAGTCGTGGGAAGGGCAAGTCTCGGAGTGAGACTCTGTTGTCTGGTCGGTCGAGGAGGCAGGCGAGCATGAACTAGTTCTGAGGCCTGGAGGATTTAACAGGTTTCTCGATGATCAACGCTTTTGCTCTAGGGGTTTTTTCCGAGGCGGGATTGGACTCTTTTCTCTAGGAAGGGTAGGCGACCCATGTATAGTGAGAGTAGTGCGGGTATCGCAGCGGGTGTGCGGCGATGCGCGATGCGAAGGAATCTGTAAAGTTCATGCAGGTGCTTGATCGTGGTATCTTTCTACGATTGAAGGATTTGTCCAAGAGCCGTGGGGTTACTGTTCAGGAATTGATCCGAGTTCTCGTGATTCCTGAATGGATGCGCAGGTTCGAGGAGGACTCGATGCGGATGGACATAATGAGACGTCAACGGAGAATTAGGACTGTCCGATCTCGGGCAGCTCCGGTTCTGAAGGTCCAAGCAGGCCCCAGAAGAAGACTCAACTAAACCGTTGGGCGCGGACGCAAAGGCCCTTTTGTATCTCGGGAAATTTTTTGTTTCCATCACTCCAAGCGTGTTTCCTATCGCCCGTAGGGCCCTTTTCATGCTTATCAAACGGGCTGACGAAGGGCATTATCGGCCCCTCTCAAAATCGCCGATGGGGGCTTGTTCCGGGGCGAACCCCTCTTGACTCTACTTTGCTACTCTGAAAAGTCGAGTGCGGTAAGAATTTTCCGGGTTCGTCATTCGAGGGTAGTTCCAGCCTTCCATTTTCAAGAGGCTGTTCATAGCTAGTTGGAGCGAGCGCACCATTGAGCGACTTCCTATCATGGGACGGGACTCTCAGAATAGAGACCTCGATTTGGGGTTAACGGCGACCACAGCTCGCAGTTTGAGTGATCGAAAAAAATACCGATAACTCTTCAACCGCTGAGAACAGGTAATCAGGATTCGCGCTCTTTGCGTTGCCCCACGTTTCGGAACCCCACGTCGCAGCACCGGTCAGCAGCCCAGCCTCCCTGCCCGCGGTTATGTCGGTCGAGTCACCAATCAACATGCATTCATTGGGGCCCAAGCGCATGTTCCGTAAAACCAAGTGAATGCCTTCAGGATCAGGTTTTCTTTTCAAGACGTCATCGCTCGTAACCAACGGGTCAAAGTAGTCACGTATGCCAAACATCTCCAATGCATAGTTCGCTAGCGCAGATGTCTCTGAGGTTACTACTGCAAGAGCCCTTCCCGACTCATTCAGTTCCCGCAACAACTCCGGTATGCCATGATAACAGACGGCCATCGCTGGGAAATTGCTACGCTAGAGCGAACTGTAATAGTCCACTGGCGCGATTGCGGGTACATCAGGACTTGAGCTTGCGAACTGCCGGATGATGTTCAGAACTGGCGGCCCAAAACTCCAAAGCTTGTCCTCTCGATGCAAAATCCTGTTTAGATATTTTTGAGAGGTCTCGTTCACGCAGTGCATCGTGAGGTTTTGAGTACTGAACAGAGTCCCATCCATATCAAAGAGTATCCCTCTTATCCCACGCACCACGTCAGGACCTTTCATCTCAGGCCTCCTCTGATCGAGCCATTCCCCCGAGCGAACAGTAGCAAGCCGAGGGCAACATTTGCACCATATTATCATCGTAGCTATTTAGAATAGTCCAGTTTCTTCGACCGATGACTCCGAGTCTGCATGAGTATTTTTCGAAAAATCTTTCGATTGCTTATTGATCAAGAGTCTATCCAGACGTGAAGAACTTATACTGAAGCCTTGTTTGGTGCCCAGCCAGCGGTCTTGACATGAAGGCTTTCGTCCTCGCAGGCGGAGCTGGAACCCGCCTCTCACCCCTGACCAGCTACGTGCCGAAAGGCATGATACCAATCGCTGGCAGACCCTTCATCGACTACGTCGTCAGCTACCTAGCGAAACACGGCATCCGCAACATCATAATGCTCTTGTCGGATGAGGACTCGGAGGTTTTCAGAAACCATCTCGAAGACGGATCTAAATTCGGAGTCCGCGTTGGCTACAGCATTTCGCCCCGGGAAGGAACTGCAAGAGCCCTGAAAGAAGCAGCCGAGCACGTCGACGGGACGTTCGTGGTCTATTACGGCGATGTCCTGACAAACATGGATCTCTCTGAGATGATCAGGTTCCACAAGTCGAAGGGAGCAGTTTGTACACTCGCCCTTAGCACAGGTGTGAAGTTCGAATATGGAGTAGGCAAGCTGGACCCTGACGGACGGATCAACTATTTCGCGGAGAAACCCGTTATGACAGACTTTCCCGTGTCGATCGGAGTCTACGTCTGCGAGCCAAGCTTTCTACCTTATCTCAGCCTTGGAAAGGATCTCGCTGCGGACATTCTGCCACAGCTACTTGTGAAGGGAGCAAAGTTTTACGGATTCATAACACCCGAGACCCATCATGATATCGGCTCTTTCAAACAGCTCGATGAAGCAAAGAATATTTTGAAGCCGCAGAAGGGCCGCGCAAA
>JAJPJY010000059.1 GCA_021323995.1 bacterium
CTGCACCGCTCAAGTCCAATTCTAACCTGACGGGTTTCTCGGTCTTCAATCCAAAGATTAGCAATCTAAGTTCGCGAAATTACCGCGTAATTCTTAGGGTCCGCAGGCCCCAGAACTTCTCGACCGTGTAGAGTTTGACCTCGCTGATTATCAGGGGGGTTTTCATTGATCGCATGCTTTGCGGCGTGAATTCCATGTAGAGGGGGATGCCGGGCGTATTGGTGTAGAGTGCCCGATCAACCATGTAGAGCTTGTTCAGGTCGCTGAGGCTGTTCATGACGAGTGCTTTGATCCGGAGAACCTCCTCGCTGGCAGTGTCCAGTTGTACCCGGTCTGTGTATCCTGAGTCTACGACACGTAACTCGCCGGTGGGACCTTGGTCAAGCCTCAATTCTCAACCAGCCAAGCACAGAGTGCTTCTACCTTTAGCTAGGCGTCTCGGCTTATAATCCGTATCGCTACCCACATGGCAAGCGCGTGGAGAATCCACCTTAACCCCATTGATAATATCGATTCTTGAAAATGTGCAATGGATTCTTTGGCTGGAGTCGCTTAGGCTCTAGAAACCTACAGATCGTCTGGGACGTAGACTAGTTCGAGCTTTATCCTGTCGGGATCCTCAAAGTAGACTGCGTAGTAACCCGGATCATAGTCCGGCCACTCCTTGGCACCGCCGTAGAGAACTGGAATATTGTTGGGAACTAGATACTTGTGGTAGAGCTCGTCGACTTTTGCACGGCTTGGAGCTCGGAAGGCTATGTGGTTGAGGCCGACACTTTTTCGATGATAGCCGTGGTCGAGGAACCTCTTGGGACACTGGGCAACGATAATTCTCGTTCCTTCTTTCTGCCATTCCATCATCCCTTCTGTTTCGAAGACCTTGGCGAAGTCTAGCCGTCCTAAGAGGTCGCCGTAGAACTTGGCAGACCGTTGAAAATTCGAAACCTGTATCTGGAAATGGTGAATCGGGTGTTTGAATCTCTGTTTCAAGTTACCTAACTCATCCCAGGGAAGTGAGCTCTCAGCGCTCTTGAATATGGCGCCGCCGAGAGGGTTCGAACCTCTGGTCGCGCCTAGTGGCGCTCTGACCAACGGGTCGCTGCAGTGGATACTCTAACAGCTTCAGCCCCAGTCTTTTCAACTAGGCCCGCTGCTCTACCACTGAGCTCGCGCCCTCCGTTTTCGGGAGAACGGCGGCCCGCATCTGGCCGGCGGCATCGGCAGACCAGCCGAGACCGTATATTAAAGATTGGAAACCTTTAGCGGATTATCGACAGTGAAAACTGCGTGTTGATCGAAGTAACCAGAGTGACCGTGTAGACTTGCCCCGTGGCGAATGTGAACGCCGTCCCGGAATATGTGCAGCTAGTCCCGCAGGCAGACGAGATCAGAATCACGGGATTAGGGGCAGCCAATGATGCAGGCGCAAAGGGACCGGTCTCGGGTGACGGACCAGTGGACCAGATTGTTCTAGCGTACTGATTGCCTGAGCTGTCTCTAACATAGTAAGACTTCAGAGTTATCGGAGTACTCCCGGTGTTCCTGATACTCAGAGTTACGTTGTTGTTGGCCGGCGAGAAAGCGGCGTATTCGAGGCTGATGTTTTCCGTCGCCGTCTTGGGAGCGACGAGAAGCGCGCCAAACAATCCTGTTGAGTAGACGAAGACCATCGTAGAGGCGACTACGACGATCACAACCATCAAGATTGACGCCATGATGGTGTCGATGCCCTTTTTGTTCAGGAAGAGGTTCCGCCTACGCAAGTCGAAGTGCCTTCTATCTCTCAGGAGAGCAGGCCGGTCTGTCCGTTCATGCCTGTATCGTTACCGTTCGAGAATCCTCACAGTTACAACGACCCAGTGTGATAGGATGTTGTTCGGCCAAAGCGTTAAAACTCGAAAATCGCACAGCCCCTTCGGAGGGCCCGTAGCTCAGCCAGGTTTCTCGGAGGAGACTGATAGAGCGGCAGGCTCATATCACAACTGAGACACCTGACGGTCCCCGGTTCGAATCCGGGCGGGCCCACCATTAACGCCGTTCGTCTGCTCGAGACTTCAGAGCATGGCTCCGGTTGGATATATCACGTATCTGGAAATGTTTGGGAACGGCTTGGAGGACATGAGTAGGAAATTGTCTCGAATCTTCATCCCATGGCGAAAAGCCAGTTTCATCAACTTCTCATTGGACCCAGTGACGTTCACACTAACACTGGGAGCCTTCTCTTCTTGAGATGCAAAGCCTATGGCTGATTCTACGACATAGCCGAACGAGTTTTCTGACACGGTCGCGACTGGTCCTACTCGGCCGTTCTGCGCCACGTACGCATAGCCCAGAGGCTTACCATGAGACGCGTAAATGTAGCACTTGTAGCTTGGGAGGCTGAACAGGAATTCGTGGTTCTTCTCCCGGGGATAGCCGATGCAGTCCATATCGATTGTCTTGAGAACTTTTCGAACGGCTTGAAAGTCTTCAGCCAGCTCACTTGTCAACTCACCATCGTCGTCTGCCTTTTTCACATTCTGCAAAGGACACTCCATGAAATACAACGGCTCTCTCGGGTAGATCCCATAGCGGCTGTAGAGTGAAATGGAGACAGGATTGTATGCGAGAGTTACCCAGCGCACGATTTGTAATCTCAGACTCTTTGCCGTGCTGCATTACACAGTCCATCAGATTCCTTCCGATATCACGGCCTTGATATTGCGGCAAGACGAACAAATGAGCCAAGTACCATAAGGATCCCCGAACCCAGCTGAGCCCAATCCCAGCCAGTTTATTCCCGACTTCTGCAACCCAGAAACCATCCGAGTCCTCTTTCAATCCCAATTCGAACCATGGAAAGGGTCCTGACGGGGGTAGAGGCGGCATTCTAGCCGACGCGAATGGTGAGCTGTCCCAGAACCCATGGTCTTTCAGTAGACCGTCAAAAGCGGAGCGTATGACGTTGCTGACTTCGAAGAGATCCTCCCGCCTCGCATGGCGATAGGTAACGTCGGACAATGCTAGAGGCTGGTCCCGCAAAATGGTGTCATATAAGATGAGCCTGGTTCGACTTTTCGACCCTCAATAATCTGCTTCAGCTTTGGCCACATTGTTTTCGTTTTATATACACTCGACTCGAACCACGACAAAATAAGATGACAGTGCAGCCGGATCAGAATATTCGACGAGAGCTGAGTTTCGGAGAGGTCTTCTCGAAGACCTTCAATCTATACAAGACAGACTTTGCGAAATACTTCATTCTCTTCGCTGTAGTCGGGGTAATCGTCCAAGTAGCTACTGCACTGGCACAGCAAGCTTTTGCAGTCCCGATGCTGCCGATGAATCCTACGCCTCAGCAAGCCTCCAGCTATTTCTCTGCACTGCTTGTATCATTATTCCTGCTCATCGGTGTGATCTTTGTCGTGGACATCATATTCTCTACCATCGCCCAGGGCAGCGCGATCATCCTGGCCTCTGATCAGATCACAAAAGGCCAAGTTAGTCTCGGACCCTCCATCAAAAACTCTGTTTCAAGACTGCTCTCGATCTGGGCGCTCAGCATTATTGTTGGGATCATCGTCGGCCTAGGTTTAATCGCACTAATCGCTCCAGGAGTCATTCTCGCAATCATGTACTCTCTTGCACTCCCTGTCCTCCTAATCGAAAAGAAAGGAGTCCTAGAAAGTATGAGCAGGAGTCGTCAGTTAGTAGGCCACCGATGGGGCAGTACCTTTGGAATACTCCTCGTACTTGGAATAATCCTCATCATCATCTCGCTCATCTTCGGCGCAATAACCGGTCCTTTCGGTATCCCAGGCACGGTGGTCAACGGTATTCTCTCAGCGTTCTATCAACCCCTCTATCCGATACTACTCACTGTCTACTATTACTCCAATCTGGCCAGAATCACAATACCCTCGGGTGGCCAGATATGGCCCGGGCAAGTCCCGCCCGCTCAGGCTGGAATGAAGTTCTGCACGAACTGTGGCACGCTGCTTCCCTCAACCGCCACCTTGTGCTTCAAATGTCGAGCTCCACAGAGTTGACCTCAGAATGGATCATCAACCTGGATCGCCCTAGATTCTGCGACACAGAACAAGCTTTTCCGGAACTTTCCGCGAACAAGAATTCGCTCGAAACAACCCCGATTCATAGGCTGGGGCAAGGGCCGAGAATGCCCTTTGTTAGCCCGTTTGCTAAGCGTGAAAGGGCCCCACTGGCGATAGGGATCAAGCGTGGATTGACTGAAAACAAAATTATTCCTGCCACACAAAAGGGCTCTCTGTTCGAGATCGTGATGGAATCCTAGAACAAGCCCAGGGTCCGAACCTGTCCAGGTGCTCTCAATCTGATCTTGACAGGACGCATTCATCATAATTGCGAACGTGTTGTGAGATAGATCGAGTCGTCGATGTTGGAGGCGTGTCTTGGCTTTAGAAGGTCAGCGATGACCTTCTCTCTTAACAGTGAGATCCTATCCTTTAGAGAGTCGTAGAAGGTGAAGTTGGGTCTCTGCGAATACTCTTCGTACAGATTCGCCACCGTCCGATACACCAAGACTCGAGCCGCGCTTCCGAAGACACGAGTGACAATCTCGACGACCTCGTCAAACCGCAACGCGATCTCTCGTAATGTGACTCCGCTCCTCTCTAGTAATCGGAATACTTCGTCTCTGACCCCCACGCCTAACATGTCTTCAAGAGTCCCGGTGAAACAGTCTCTCAATGTAGATTGAAACGTCTCCACAAGGGTCGTGCGCACAGAAAACGACTCCCAGAATGTTCTTGGATCAATCATTCAGCCCGGTTAGGCGTATTGTAACAGGATCAACCCGCTCAGAGGAACCGAGCCATATTGGAACCATTGACGGACACGCTATCAGAGGCCGGGGATACCTCTCCACTTCACCATCGGTTTCAGCAAGCTAAAGCCTCGGAAGGATTACAGACCTTCCAAGAGGAGACTGGGCAAAGGTGAACGAAGCAACCCAACTGATTACGACCCTACTGTCGTCTGACGTCAAGGGGGAGCTTCTAGTCCTATTCCACCGAAATACGGGTCTAGTCGATACCGTCGAAGGCGTCGCACGTCGAATAGGGAGAACAGGACTCTCCATAGAGAACGACGTCAGGGATCTTGTCAAGCTCGGCGTGCTCAAGACGAAGAAAATTGGAACCTCAGAGGTCATACTCCTCGATCGAAACAAAGACAGAGAGGTTCTCGAAACCGTAGCGAACCATGTAAAGACCGTCAAGGGAGCAGGAAATTGACAACACCCGCATCCCGGACCAGGACAACCGAGTTCGAAGAACAATTCACTGGCGGATTCAGGAACGCGTCCCGGGTCAAGACTGGAATCATCGAGCTTGACGAGATGTTGCGCGGCGGCTTCATGGGAGGAGACGCAGTCCTGGTCGCAGGTAGCGCCGGCTCCGGAAAGACAACCCTTGCGCTCCAATACCTTGTCAACGGGATCGTTAAGTTTGGAGAACCTGGAATCTATGTCACCTTCGAGCAGATGCCGGATCAGATTTACAGAGACGCCAAGAACTTCGGATGGGACCTTCGAAAACTAGAGCAGGAAAACAAGTTCCGCCTCATATGCACCTCTCCAGATCTTCTATTAGAGTCCCAGGGAGAGAACCTGCTGGACGAAGCCATCAAAGAAATCCATCCAAGACGAATAGTAATAGACTCGCTAAGCCACCTGGAAATGTTCCTGCCAAAAGGCGACTTGAGAAAAGAAGCATATCGAATAGTCAGTTACCTCAAGACCAAAGGGATGAGCTCTATCCTAATCTGGGAAGCAGGCCAGATGACAAACTCGTTCAGCGTTACCGAAGCAGGTCTCAGCTTCCTCGTGGACTGCATAGTCGCGCTCAAGCCCATCGAGATCGAATCCAGCGTACGCAAGGCCCTAGCAATATTGAAGATGCGCGGAAGTGATCACGACAAACAGCTCAGACAGTTCGAAATAACACCGACCGGGATTAAGATCGAATCAGCGTTTTCAAACTATGAGGGATTGATGTCAGGCTCCCCGAGAAGGGTTGCCTCTGAGAAGTTTGTCGAGCTCTTCCGTTCCGCATCGGAGAAACACAAGTGAGACGATAGGAAATGCTTGATCCAATCGTAATTCCGACGCTCTATTTCATCGCAGTCTTTCAGCTTATACTCCAAGCAGGCGTATTCTACTTCGCCTTCCGAGTAACAAAGCTAACAGGCTCTTTTCGAGCATGGACCCTTATCATCGCCTCATTCGCGCTCCTAACAATCAGCAACGTCACATCGTTGGTGCTCGAATTATCACTGCCAAGCGATCAAATCGCCAATCTCATACAATCCGCAGGAACGACCACGATAATCATCAGCTCGTCCATCAACATAGCCGCGTCGATCTCACTGTTCTTAGGAATGTTTGGTCTTGTCAAGAGATTCAAGGGCCAGGCTAAACCCAGCTAAGATCGAGACTAAGACTTCCATGGAAATGGAAGCGGCCGACCGGTTTGTCCAACTCTTCAAATCAGCCGTAAAGGGAGATAAGAAAGCTGAAGAAAAACAGCTCTCGGCCCAGGACTAAAGAAGGCCGGACTTGAACATTTTCAGTCTGAGAGCTATTCGGACCGACAGGTCTGCTATTCCCTCTGAGAATCACGTAATCGATTACTTGATGACTTAGAACAGATCTTGGCCTAATTGCGGTAGGTTCAAGAAGATCGTAGATCAACCCTCGAATCGCGTGACTTCGTCAAGAGGGCTCGAGCTTGAGGCAATGGCTCTACGTCATAACTTGGAAAGGTCTCTGGCACATGCCCGACATCTGCCACAGATGCAAAGTGGAAACCCATGGCGAGTGCGTTCCGACCCAGATCGGCAAGCGTTGCAAGTGTCCTCGGGCTCAATGTCGCAATACAGCAAAACCCACCGGAGGCGGCTTTGAGCAACGCTACTCACTTCCCGATACGGCCCAGACCAGCCTCTCCGCTCACCTTTCCCGTCAGAGGAAGAAAGGCGCTGAGAAGCCGTTTACAGTAACTGGCCGAGAGTGACTTTCAAGTCTTCGATAGTCCCCGATTCCGCAAGAATCCTTACTCTCGCGTACCTAGGGTTGAAGAAAGAGATGTCGAAATCAACAATCCACCTGAGGGCCTCCTTCCTTGCCGAGACTGGGAAGACGAAGGCATAGTATCTCTTTACGAAGTCAAGCGCGAGCTGGGTAGCTTGCTCGACGTTTTGGACAGCGCTCATGACGCAGACCCTACTAGAATATTATGCGAGCTCCGATATGAATCCTTAGGGTCCACCAGCAGCTCGGACCATGGAGCCAATCCAGTTTCAATTTCAATACGTTCGGGTGACTGAACGAGAAGTCTTTAGCAACTACATACAGTCGTCTACTCGCAATGACACTGACTCAGTTCAAACCTCACAAGTCTGACCTGCCGCGACTTAAGGAGCCCTTTGGAAAACTCGTCCCGGGAGAGCCAGCAGCAACCATGCTCGAACTGAAGAGGATCATCGGAGACAACCATCCGAGGAAGGTCTCGGCCGTCGGAGACGTCGTATCGCGAGAGACACTCATCGCGGGCATCCAAGTAGACCTTAGAATTATCGATCACATCTCAATGAGGAAACCGTCAACCTCGTTCGACATAGGAGCCCGAAACATGTACAATGTGAGAAACCCGGCGGGAGGCATCAGCCTAGAATCCTGGGAGACTATCAAGAAAGCAATGAAGCAAGAGGACGTCCTGATCGTCGTCGATGGAGAAGAGGATCTGCTTACACTCCCATGCATTGCCGAGTCGCCCGATAACTCTCTCGTCTTATACGGACAACCGTCTCAAGGCCTAGTCGTGGTTACGACGACCCCCACGGCCAAGGCGAGGGCAAATGAAATCCTCGCTCGAATGACCCGAGAAGATCACAATTAGTCATCCAGGATCAGCCAGACTGAGGCCGATTCAACCTAAACCACGATATCCGTCCTGCTACGACGGGTTCAAGAGAGTCGGCGTGAAGACCGAAATCCTCTGGGTAGGACTTTGCTCAGACATTGTCAGGTTGGAGACAAGGGTCGATCCATCGCAGTCCTCGGGAACATTCAGACCTAGCATGTTGAGAAGAGTTGGAGCCATGTCGAGTAAGCGAGCGTCCAATCGCAACCCGCGTTGAAATCCGGGCCCAGTCATAGACCAGAATCCTTCTCGAACATGTTCGGATGAGAGATGGGGCGAAAAGCTCCATAGGTTTCCCGGGTCGAATGTGATCTTGATGTGAATCTTTTCACCTTTACAGAAGAGTTCGATAGCAACATCAGGGGCTTCGCCTTCGAAAGGCCCTTTGAACAGTTCTTCTTTCAGATGGAATACTGGAACGATCGTCTCACCAGTCTTGGGATGCGTCAAACTGCTGAACAGTTGTTGTAATTGCTGTACAAGTTCGGCCCGGCCCTCTCGGTCCTTTGGAACTTCAGGATTGTCATAGTTGAGATAGACTGCTGCCTCAGGCCCGCCGGTTGAGAAAGCCTTCGTGTGTTCCCAGTCAATCGACTCCACCAGTCCATTCAGCATTCTCTCGAACTGGGCAGTAACTGTTAGCCTGTGTGCGATGGAGTCAGGGGTGAGGCGGTAAATGGTTCGAATCGCCTCCGCCGGGAGTGTCTTCAGAATGATCTTCCGGAGCGACGTGTAAATCTCCCGATCGCTCTTCTCAACAGTTCCAGGCTTGACAGTAAGCAAGCCTTTTGATCTGAGAAATTCGTTGACGTGAAACGATGTGCTGATGGGGATGGATCCATGGTCTGACAGCGTCAATAGGATAGTTGGCTTGCTGAATTTTTCAAGTTCACCGATTGCTTCGTCGAGTCGAATGTACCAGTCTCGTACAACATTTGCATACTTCGAGCCTGAGCGGTCCATGTATCTCGTGAAGTCATGCTGGACCAGATCCAGCCCTTGCAGGGTCATGAAAAACACGTCGGGCTGATACCAGGAGATCAGGTGTTTCGCAGAGTCGACGCTTTTGTTGTGGAGGCGTTCCACTTGTGCTAGATATGCGGTTTCACCGCCCCTCATCTCAGTCGGTTTCGTGAGCGGTACGTCGATTTCATAGCCGTCAACCGCGCGATCCAGCCTCTTCATGATGCTCGCGGGGTAGGCCCAGACCCTTCCCGGCGGAGTAGGGAACCCTGAGACCATGAACCCGTGGACAGGATACGGGGGATAGGTTCCGGGTACGTTGAAGACTCCTACTTTCAACCCGGCGACAGAGCAGAGATCCCAGAAACATCCCAGGTCTGGGGTTGTCTTACCAGTCTTCAACTTGTGATCTCTGCCGATTGATAAAAATCCCCAGACTCCAATCCTAGCAGGGTTCTTTCCCGTTGCGAAACATTGCCACGCGGGCATGCTGCTTGGAGGAACGATGGATTGGAGAATTCCATGGGCTCCTCTATCCCGTAGAGATCTAAGGTTTGGGAGCAGGTCGATCCACCTGTCGATGAACTGGGGCGAAGCAGAGTCCAGCCCTATTATCATCGCCTTCAATTGTTAGGCTGCTCCTTCGCTTGTGTATTGGAAGGGACCCCGTTCATGCACTTCTC
>JAJPJY010000078.1 GCA_021323995.1 bacterium
CTCAGCTGTCGGGTTGTTCCAGATCCGCTTCGTCCGCTTCCTCTTGAAGAATAGCGAAGACATCATCGACTATCTCAAAGAGTAGTCGAGTCTCCTCATAGTCTTCCGGAAGGACAGGCGGATTAATCTCGACTCTTCCATCCTTGTTTAGTACGAATCTCGTCTTGAGTGTTGACTGGGAGAGCTTCTTGTTAGCTCTCTCCCACCATGTCTCCCCTTTTTCGTCCGACTTCAATGCGTGAACACTCTGCTATGAGCGCGGGAACACGACGACAAGAAAAGGGTTTGTTCTCCAGCTTTCAGATGACTTCGACGTTCTCTTCGCTGAACCCTAACTTGACGAGCTCACTCAATGCCTTGTCTCGAAGGTCCCCATGTAGGACTATTCGTCCGTTCTCCACATCGCCGCCTGTGCCAACCGCTTCCTTCAGCTGGCGCGCAAGATCCCTTAGCCACGCTTCGTCCTTGGTCGCTCTGTGGGGCTCGATGATTGTCACTTCTCTTCCGGACCCGTGGTGCTTTTCTAGTCTTACGACGAAATGCTCTGATTCCTTGTCAATGTGTTTCAGGATATCTTCGAAAGTAAGATCTTCACTCAACTAGCGTCTCTCCTAAGCCTCAACCATCTGGTGCGCGTGTTCGATCGTATGATGATAGTGTTCTGGGGGCATGAGCGACTGGAATGCTCTCTCGACGACTTCGCTGAGCGCCGGGTGAATGTGCATCATGTCCTTTATCGGCCTATAGCTTTGTTCGGGCGTGTACATCAGTGGTATTATCTCATGTATTAGTGTTGAGGCTTCGGGTCCGATTATGTGGGCGCCGAGGATTCTCTCCGTGTCCGCCTCGACGATAACCTTGACGAAATAGTCCTTGACATTCAACGCCTCTCCCTTAGCCGTGTCCTCGTATTTGTGGAAGCCGATGAGCACCTTGTCGGACCCGTACTCAGCGATGGCCTCTTGTTCCTTCATTCCCACTCCCGCGATCTCAGGATAAGTGAATATCGCATGGGGAACCGCGTGATAGTCCACTCTGACACGTTTCTTCAGAACCGCATTGTAGTAGACTATTGCCGATTCGTAGTTTGCGACGTGTTTGAACAGATATTTGCCATCAGCATCTCCCAAAGCCCAGATGCCGGGCTGGGAGGTCGCGAGATACTCGTTGACCATGATCCAACCCTCTGGGGTTGTCTTTATTTCCGATTTCTCGGGATGCAGAATGTCCGTTATCGGCCCTCTCCCGCTAGCGATCATGATCTCCCTCGCAGTGACCATCACAGTCTTTCCTGTGGTCCGGTCCAGAGCGGTCAGCTCCTTCAACCCGGACGGGGTCTCTTTCACCTCTTTCACTTCGTGATTTGTGATGATGTTCATGTGTCGGCCTAGTACTTTCTTTGCCAGTTCAGAGACTTCTGGCTCCTCGTCTGGGACAAACCGAGGATTTCGGCCTATGATCGTGACCTTGGACCCCATGCTTGCGAAGAAATGGCCGAATTCTGCGGCAATGTATCCTCCTCCAACGATGGCGATGCTCTCAGGCAGCTGCTTCATCTTGAAGGCCGAGTCGCTGGTATGATAGCTGATCTTGTCGAGACCCTTGATCGGTGGTATCGTCGTCTTTGAGCCTATGCAGAGAAATATCAGCTTCGATGTGATATCGGTACCGCTGACCTTCATCGTGTAGGGCGCGATGAATTCTGCTGGCGCGTGATAGTAGTCGATGTTCTTGGAGCTGGATAGTCCTTCTCGTATCTGGTCAATGTCGGCATTGATTAGCTTCCGCATTCTCTCCATTACAAATTCGAAACTGATCTTCCTGATCTGAGTATCGATTCCGAGATCTCGTGCTTCCTCGATTTTACGAACTAGCTCTGCAGGGTAGAGTAGGATCTTGGATGGTATGCATCCTCTAGTGAGGCAGATGCCTCCCGGCTCGTCCTTGTCGATGACCGCGATCCGAATGTTAGGATTCTCCTGAATCATCGGATCGACAATATTCATCGCTGATCCACTTCCAATAATGATAAGATCGTACTCTTTCATGAGCCTATGGAAATCATTTAGAAGCAAATAAGATTGTGTGGCTTGCCCTTGAGCGATTGTATAGTCGCGTCGTCAGCCAAACCGCCTTAAGCTATGAACGAGATAGGACGAGCGTGGGCGGAACCTAGAGAATGGAAGAACTTCTTACGATCACGCTGAACCTGATGGGAACGTTTGCTTTCGGACTCAGCGGTGGGATTCTAGCAGTCAGGAAACAGATGGATCTCTTCGGGGTTCTGGTTCTCAGCGTGGCAACTGGGCTTGGTGGAGGAATCTTGCGAGACATTATTCTGGGTCACATTCCTCCAGCGACTCTCAGCGACTGGCGTTATCTGGCAGCCGCGGGTTTGGCCGGACTTTTAGTCTTCGTCTGGTACGACAGAGTGGTTCATCACGGCCGGTTTATCACCGCCTTCGATGCTGTTGGACTGAGCATCTTCACTGTAACAGGAACTACGATCGCTCTCAGTGCCGGGCTAAGCCCAGCCCCAGCAGTATTGCTGGGCATGCTGACAGGGGTGGGAGGTGGAGTATTGCGAGACGTGTTGGCAGCAGAGGTCCCATTAATCTTTCGAAGTGAGATATATGCAGTCGCATCGATGTTAGGAGCGATAATCATCAATGTAGCCAGTCAGACTGGATTCTCTGGAATCATTCCAGAGGCTATCGCGGCGCTCGCTACCTTCACTCTTCGCATGGTCAGCGTCCGTAGAGGATGGAGGATTCCGATCGCAATGCCGAAAGAAAGAGTCCAGAAGACTCTGAACTAACTGCTGGGGTCAACGTACTACTTTGTATCGGACGACTAGGTCGGGTCCGTACTTCCCCACGTTCAGCAGTTTCAGCATAATACCATCTTTCACTATTGCGCTCCCCTTCCCTTCAACCAGACTGATCGCGCCGGCACCCCCGATTATTCTGGGCGTTATCGCGATCGAGATCTCATCCACGAGCCCGCTGCTCAGCATACTCCAATTCAGAGTCCCCCCTCCTTCGAGAAGGATCTTTCTGATTCCAATTGTTCTTAGACGTCTGAGCAAGAGGTTCAGCGACACGAGTGGACCTCTGCCGCAGACGAGCACGGTAACTCCTTTTTTTCGTAACGTTCGGATTCTTCTCTCTGACGCTGAAGACGTGACGGCGATTATCGTTGGAGCATTCTTTGCAGTTCTCACTACGTACGAGCTTAGCGGGGTCCGGGCTTTACTGTCAACGATGATGCGATAGGGCGTGTCTCCTTTGAAGAATTTCACGGTAAGCTTCGGGTCGTCTATGAGTAATGTTCTCAGGCCCACCATTATTGCGTCAACCGAGGCTCGCAGCCGATGAACCCTCCTCATGTCAGCAGGTGACGACATTCGAGAATCCCCGGTGAACGTTGCGATCTTTCCATCAAGACTGGTCGCAGCGTTCAGTATTACGAGTGGACGCGAAATTTTCGTAACTCGCATTATTAGCTACCTTGATCAGGAAACAGTCCCTAAAATAGAACATGCATAAACGTCGTTTCCGAGGACGCCCAGAGAGAGCGAAGTGATCGGCTAGCCGACGCACGGGTCTCCCGTTTTCACCTGATATTCTGTTGCCGTGTTGACTAGGACTTGGAATGAGCAGCCGTCCAGCGTGCAGCCGAGCATTGATGGTGTACACTTGAAGTAATTGTAGACTGCCGTCTTGTTGTTGAAGTCCAGCCAGTAGATCTGGTTCGTATAGTTGTTTCCATTGTAGTATTCAGTCCGGATCTGCGTATGGTTGCCTCTCGGCGTAAGCGTGTAGATTACCCAGTAGCTCTTGGAAGGACCCGCCGCAGGCGGGGAACGACTAATCTCATAATACGCTATGCCTGTCAAGAGTACGGCGCAGACGATCACCAGTGTGGCGACGATCTTGTATTTGGCTATCATAATCGAGTCTCCCTGTTAGCCTTCGACCGCGCCGCGGAAATTGGTGACGATGTTTTCGAAACGTGTATGATTAATCCTTGGATACTCACATAAGACAATTTGCGAACTATAATTGGCCGTGGGGCCGAATCACCCTAGCCCGCGGACAAACGAGAAAACCTCGATGGAGTAGGCTACGCTGGCAATCCAATCGATCACGCCGAAGCAGTCCGTTCGTTTGGTACCCGGTAACGAGGTCCGGGCAATGTCTGCTGCCCCCAGTTCATTGTAGCGATCGGCGTACGGTTTTGTCTTGAACTAGGCTGGTGTAGTGACTAGTTTCTTCTCTTCTTTGAGGAAACTGACCGGCGCCAGGGGTTGATCTCATCTTTGTGTGTTCGGGCGAGCCGGTCAATCCTTAAGATTCCAAAGGCACAGTTCGGGGCGTTTGAAGTTGCAGGTGAAAAATGGACGGGTTCTTGTCCGCCCGGATGAGGGCCGGCAGATCTGGCTGGGAACTAGGATCAGCGCTCTTCCGAGGGTCCGGGGGGAAGACACAGGGGGGTCGCTCTCAGCTCTAGAACTTACTATCACGCCTGGCTCTATCGTGGTTCCGCACACTCATTCTAGGGAGGATGAGGTTACATTCGTCTTGGAGGGCGAGATTGGGGCCAGAATCGGGGACCACGTGGTTGTAGCGCCTTCGGGGTCGTATGTGCTGAAACCACGAAATGTTCCGCACACTTTCTGGAATGCTGGATCGAGGAACGCGCGGACCTTAGAGATGATATCTCCGCCAGAGTTTGTGAGGTACTTCGAAGAACTGGGGAAGATCCTGGGTGGTAGCGGGTCCGCGGACAGGTCAGCCGAGATGGAGCTAGACCGACGTTACGGGCTGAAAAACCATCCCGAATGGCTCCCCGAACTCGTCTCAAAATATAAGCTCAAGAACCCCCTCAGTGGAAAGTGACAACGAGCCCAGCTCTGCAGGCCTGAAGCCTACTTGACTAGTCCGGGCGGCGAACATATGTCCGTGGGCTATGCAGGAGCTGCCACTAGTTTCTTCTCTTCTTTGAGGAAGCTGACTAGTGCCGGGTTGACCTCGTCTGGGTGGGTCCATGCGATGTTGTGGGGTCCGTTCTTGACAACGACGAGCTTCGCGCCGGGGATCATCTTGGCGGTTCTTGCTCCGGATGCGCTGAAAGGTACTATCCGGTCTGCGTCTCCATGAATGACGAGTGTTGGGACGTTGACTTTGGCGAGGTCTTTCCGGAAATCGGTCCCCCATGTGGATACACACGCGTAGGATGCGGTGGGACTCGCGCTGGCAGCCACGTTCCAGCTTGCCTGGATGGCCTGCTCGCTGATACGTGATCCGAGATACACGTCTGCATTGTAGAAGTTCTTGAAGAAGTCGGTGAACCAGGAGTAACGGTCGGCCGAAATCGCTTTCTGTATGCCGTCGAAGACGCTCTTGTCTACGCCTTCGGGATTGTCAGGTGCCTTCAACAGGTACGGTGGGACGCCTCCAGCGAAGACAGCCTTAGTGACGCCTTTAGTTCCATAGTTGCCAATGTAGCGTGCGACTTCTCCTCCGCCCATGCTGAATCCGACCAGTGCGAACTGTTTGAGATCGAGTTGTCCAATAAGCCGATGTAAGTCCTGGGCGAACGTATCGTAGTCGTAGCCAGTTGTGGGTTTGCTGGACTGTCCAAATCCTCGACGGTCATAAGTTATGACCCGGCAGCCTGCTTCCAAAAGTACAGGTATCTGCTTCTCCCAGCTAGCGCCGTTAAGCGGATAGCCGTGGATCAGGATCACAGGACTACCGTTGCCATGGTCCTCATAGTAGAGATCAACATTGCCAGAATTCTCTCTACCAACATTTACGAATGGCATGGAGATCTCGCTGAAACCGGGTCCGGGTTTAACGTTATGGAATGTAGGCGTCGGCTCGCAGCATCAAGCGCCTTTCAGAATCTTTTATTCCCGCCCAGTCTCTAAATCGAATAATGTCTTGCAGAGACATTGCTCACGTGTTTTCGAAACTCTCGACGCCTCTTGTTGCCGATGCGTGCCTCCGGCTTAAACAGCCGCTTCGCGTGGCTCCAGTCACTGTTCATCCATTAGTAGCTGGGACCAGAATTGCGGGGCGGGTCCTTCCAGCCCGACACTACGGAAGCGTCGACATATTCCTCGAAGCGATGACAGCCGCAAAGCCCGGAGATATTCTGGTCATAGACAACGGTGGGAGAACTGATGAAGCGTGTATTGGAGACCTGACTGTTCTAGAGACCAAGGCCAGCGGGCTGAGGGGTTTGATCGTATGGGGCTGCCACCGCGACACGCCAGAACTGTTGCGAATCGGCTTTCCCGTTTTCAGTCAGGGAACCTGTCCTGTGGGTCCTCAACGGCTCGACCCTCGGGAGCCGGAGGCGCTAATTTCTGCCAGATTCGGAGGTTTCTCTGTCACGAGGCAGGACACTGTTTTTGCGGACGATGATGGCGTAATCTTCACTCCGAGCAAGAATACCGGTGAGATTCTTAGCGTTGCCCAGGCTATTGCGAAAGCTGAACGCGCCCAGGCCAAGGCTATCCCAACGGGGGAGAAGCTTCGCGACCAACTCCATTTCGACGAGTATCTGAAGAAGCGTTCGGCTGATTCTAGCTATACGTTCCGGAAGCATTTGCGAGCCATTGGTGGAGAAATAGAAGAGTAAACGAATCCTCAACCTAGGACCCGCTCGAGGTAATTTGGTAGCATGAGTGGGAGAGTCTATTCGGAAACTCTGGTGAAGGTACACTCTGCTTAAGTGACCAGAAAGTGTTTCTCCTGATGAGGGGGCTGAAGTGGAGCCCACGGGGATCACGCTTCTTGACGAGCTTCTAGGTGGAGGGTTTCCTCGGCCCGCGGCTGTCGGGATCGTCGGCCCGGTGGGTAGCGGCAAATCAACCCTGGTTAAGCAGATAGCCGCCAACGCTCTCGAAAGAGACTTTCACGTCCAGTATTACGCCATCGATGAGTCTGCTGAGGATGTGAGAGAGGCGATAGCTGCCCGGGGTATAGATGTGAGTAAGTGTGAGTCACAGGACAGGCTGTCCTTTGTTGACATCTTCGCTCTAGGGATTGAAAGGCTCTCAGAATCACTCCCGGTGAACGATCCGGAGACTATCGTTAATGCCTCGATCAAGTTGTCAGACCTAGTCGCTCAAGGCCGGACCTACAGCCTACGACACCTAGGGAAGAAGCAGATGGGCATAATGGATTCTATCACTCCGATATTCCTAATGCTTGAAGCAAGAAAGGTGTTCCAATTCGAACAAGTTTTGAAATACGCTACTCGGTTCTCAAGGTCGATCGGTATAGCGACCGTACACACAAGAGTCCTAGACGAGAACATAGAGAATGCGATGATCAACTTCGCCGACGTTGCTATTCACCTCGAAAGGCGAAAAACCACTGAAGGAATCAGCAAAGGCGGAACCCTACGGATCATAAAAAACGGGAAAAACCCCGTCTCATCACGAGCATACTACTACAACTTTACAACGAGTGGAATTGAGCTCAGCCCTGCGGCAATAGTCTAGATCGCTTCTCGACGATTCAGGCAATTTTCAAGATCCGGTCTATCCGCAGACTTGTCTGTTGTTTAGACAAACCAACTAATTAGCCTGGCCACTGGGACTAGAATGGCGGACTTGAGTGAACGCGGTTGTGCCCGCGTCTAAGCGTATTGTCGTTGGGATAATGCTGTTACCCTACGCTGGAGCAGAGTAGAGGTGCCAGCGTCCTTCCACTCCCTTTAGCGAGCGGGTTCCTATGTTTTGGAACTGGATGCCGGAGCCTGATACGAGATCTTTGACGGTACTTGAGACGAGAACCTCGTTACCGTCGGCTAGGCCCGAAATGCGGGATGCTATGTGGACGGCAACGCCAGCAATGTCGTTCCCGACCAGTTCGCATTCTCCCGTATGCAGGCCTGCTCTGATCGAGATGCCGAGCTGCTTCCCTGACGCGATTATCTCCCGGGCGCATTGGACTCCTCTTCCGGGGCCGTCGAATATGGCTACGAAGCCGTCGCCGGTTGATTTGATCTCTCGGCCTCTAAACTTTGCCAATTCGCTTCTAACAAGATCATTGTGCGTAACGAGCAGTTTCTTCCAGCGGTCGTCTCCCATTTCCGTCGCTTTCTTGGTCGAGTCGACGATATCGGTGAATAGAATAGTAGAAAGGACCCGGTCAGGATGTCCTGCAGAGCGGACTCCAGTAAGGAACTCCTCGATCTGGTCGACGACCGCGTCCGTATCACCGGCAGTCCATGCATGGTCGTTGCCGGGCAGTTCCACGAATTTCGCTCCTGGAATATTCTTGCTCAGGTAGACTCCGTTGCCGATATTGACGTCCCTGTCTCCTGTTCTATGTATGACGAGGGTGGGGACATGGATTGATGGCAAGACGTTTCTCACATCAATGTAAGTGTTCATTCTCGCTAAAGCGACTGCTGCAGCCGGGCTCACGCTCAATCTCCCGAGGGTGTTGAACCATTTCTTGAAGCCCTCATCTTTCGCCCGGGAGGGCGCTAATGTTTCGAGCTCGACATCACTGCCCCAACCTTTCTCCAGTGAGTCAATCCACTCCTCTCTCTGCTTCAAAGTCGGAGCCCATGGATAGTCAGGGTCCCAGATTCGGCGGGCGAAGGCTCCGTAGAGAATCAGGTGAGACACCTTCTCTGGATAAGTAGCTGCGAATAGGATACTCATCGACCCGCCCTCGCTGGTTCCGAGGATTGCTGCTCGCTGTATTCCGACAGTATCCATAACGGCCCTGACATCGTCCATTCTCTGTTCTAGAGTGGGAAGTCCAACATCGCGATCGGACAGTCCCGTTCCTCTCTTGTCAAACCAGGTCACTCTGCAGAATGATCCAAGCCTGTTCAGAAACCGGGCGAAGACGGGCTCCTCCTAGGCATACTCTATGTGGGAAGTCCAGCCAGGAACGAAAACTAGATCAGATTCTCCATGGCCAAAGACCTGGTAAGCTATGTGGACCCCGCCGCTCTTCGCGTATCGGGTTTCTGGTGGAGACAATCACAATAGCCAAGTTGTCCCGTCTTATGAGCCTAGCTGGTTTCGCATGGAATGAATGGTATTGATTTATTTGAACGGTTACTAGGAATCACCCAATCTGACGTGAAAGCGGGTTGAAGCAGGTCCAGAGCGTAACGGTCAGGACGGACAACGACGAAGAACTGCATGCAATGCACGCTCTGATACAGCGATGGACGATTAACGGTTGGACCGTCAAGAACATCTCTCAATTCTCACGCTCTGAAGGCGCGTTTGGGGGTCTCTTTGGGCCAGCGGGTAGCTACTCGACGATCATCTTCGAGAAAGAAGACTCTTCCTTCTGTCCCATCTGCAACAACAACGTCAACGACATGAATCGTCACAGACAATGGCATACGAACCGTGAAACACCCCGTCCCAACCCAGGACCCTAAAATCCAAAACTTCCATAGAATGGTAAGCGGACGGTGTTACTCTGATTTCCCGAATCGGACGGGACCGCTGCTTTCAAGCCTTTATCGTGAAGATGAACGAGTTGTTTCGCAGAGTGACTATAGTTATCGTATAACTTGTTCCGGATTGAAAAGTGAAAGATGCGCCTGATATGACGATGCTGGCGTTAAACAGCTGGCCCGGCTCCAGCATTGGCTCTGTCCAGTTCTCATGGTTGAATTGTGCACTGTTGGACTGGCTAACCTTGTAGGATGAGAATCCGATGCCTACCGGGCTTGTGTTCCAGATTGTCAGAGTGGCGTTTATTGGTGAATTGACTTTGCACGACTCCATGGCCAACATTTCGTGCGCAGGGCAGGGTCCGACGAGGCAGGTTGGAGGAAATCCGAGTGGGGCTAGGCAACCGCAATTGGTCCCAGCTTCACCTGACGCAGCCAGGATTCCGATCAGGGCTGAGAAACTGATCACGATTACTATGAGCGCTTGGACCTGGCTCTTCAATCGTAGTCGTTAACAATTCTCGTTGTTTGGAATAATAGTCGAGCTCAACCCTAACAGATGAAACCGAGTACCAATCGAGCCCGTTCACTAGAGGCACTCGTCAACGCAGGTCTCCGAATATTCCCTTAGTTGAGGTCTTCACGCACTGACTATTGATGTGAAATAGTTTGAGCGGGTCGTTATCACTGAAACCGTATACGTCTGACCAGTTACGAAATACAGAGCTGAACTTGACGTGTCAACAGTTACGTTTGATACTGTCCCGGGCGCTATAGAGTCTGAGATGGTCGTGTAGTAGAAGCTTCCCGTTGAGTTCCTGACTGAGAGGGATTGAAGGGTTGCCGTTGTACTCCCACTGTTGCGGAGCCATAGGCTGAGGATCGTCGGAACTTGATGGCTTTGTCCAGTCTGAATAGAGTAGTGATCCACCGAGAGCAGCTCTTTCGGGACTGAAAGAGAAGAAGACAATAGACAAAACACGCCATTCGTATTGCATTCATAAAGAATAATGCCAAATGAAGAGATTGCTACAATTGCTATGAGTAGAGCTACGATCAGTGCTGAATTGGCTGTTCCGCCCTTTCGAAGCTTGCTCCACAACCCCGTACTTCCTCTAACCTACTGGTCTCTCCTGTCAACTCAACTTCCTGTTCCTGATCCCGCTCAAATTCGGGTACACATCGATATGGTGTCTCTCAAGACGAGCAAGATAGTTGGGCTCCTTGGCAAATAGATACAGGAGCTATCTCAACTCGCTTGAGGACCTGAAGAAAGTCATCTTGGAGTTCAACACGACTCCCAGCACCTTTCTGGTACCATTCCAGGCGAAAACGGTACCACTCTCCAGATTCTGCTTCAGCCGCTGGTACCATTTACGGTTACCAAACCCGCTACCAGGCGAACGATCCACGATTCTAGTTGATCCTCGCGACAGAAATTGTGCGCGAGTTCTATGTTTGCGGGTTCTATGCTTAGGCGGAGTGGTCTTTCTTGTGGCTGGTCATCCATTTTTTCTCTTCGCGGTTCGGAGTCAGCTCGCACCCCGAGGCCCAGAGAAACGTCCTTGCAGTCGAGGGACCAACATGCTGGAACCGTTCTTGTACAGCCTCTAACATTCCCTCCTCGTCTTTTCCAAATTTGTCGAGGTACTTCTGGAAGGAGCCGAACTCCTTCTCCACCTTCAAGAACTCGCCAGCATTGTGCACTGTAGCTAGAATCTTCTTCTCGTTCCTAACGATCCCAGCATCACCCATGAGCTTCTTCGTGTCCTTGTCGGAAAACCGGGCTACTTTACCTATGGAAAAGTTTGCAAAGGCTTTCTGAAAGTTGGGCCACTTGTTCTCAATCACCTTCCAGTTGAGACCGGCAGTAAAGACCGATCTCGTCATGCGTTCGAAGTATTCATCGTCGTTCTTGGGCGGCTTCGCATTCCACATAGGAGACATGGACTCACCTAGGATGGTCTGAATATTTATGGACTTTGAAAATCCGCACCTGCTCGAACCTTTTTCTAGTTGAATCATCTAGACCCCGTTGGACATGTCAGGAAGAAAGAATCCCAGCGCAACCATTTCTCCGCACGAGGTTCTGAAAAAATACAAGACTATCGCAGTGGTAGGAGCAAGCAAGAACCCTACGAAGGATGCTAACACTGTTCCTCAGTTCATGAAGGACCATGGCTACAAGGTCATCCCGGTCAATCCGACCGCGGACGAGATCGTTGGGGAAAAGTCCTATCCGAGTCTCATGGATCTGCCTGCGGACCTGGCGAGTAAGGTCGAGATCGTGGACGTGTTCCGTCCGAGCGAGGAGCTGCCGCAGGTTGCGCAGCAGGTCGTTGATTTCTATAAGAAGACTGGTAGACCCGTCGTCTTCTGGGCACAGCTCGGACTAGAGAACGAGGAAGCAAAACAGGTCCTCGCGAAGAACAAGATTCCCTATGTCATGAACGCTTGTTTGAGAGTCGTTCAGAGAACGCTCTAGCCTAGAATCGTTTTTCGTCGTGCGACCGTATCATGGATGCGGTCATTGCGCAGTGCCGCCTAGTGAGACGAATAGTGTGACCTCGTAGTGTTTCGGCTGGTCGGTGCTTGACGGGTAGTAAACGGCAATGATGAAGCTGGTCCCACAGGAAGTGTCGACCAGTAGAGAATTCTCTGCCCGGGATAGCGTCCCACTGAAGCTTACGGTTGAAGAGCCTGGGACCGACCAGTTCACAGACTGGGTCGGTCCGTTCTGCTCAGTGTAGTTTGCTATTGTCACGGACTGCGAACCAGAATTTTGCAGGTAGAACGTGCCGTTGTAAGTCCCGGTTCCTGAGTTCATCGGGGAACTGCTGGTGAAGTTTCCGACCACATTTTCCGGTTTGCAATTCGTCGTGTTTGGTGAAGGCTGCGCCGTCTGGCCAGTCATTGCACTATAGGCGACTCCGACTGCTACTATTGCAATCACGACTAGAATTATGACGACAGTCTTGCGACCCAACGGCAGTCAAATTCTGCTGGCAAAGGTCGGTGTCTTTAGAGGAATTGTAACTCTCGAAGAACCGTATTCTGCACACCTTGACTATTCTTAGAAAGATCGGTGAGGGACAGCGCCATCTAAGCCCAATCTAGCCGAAGCTCGAACCGGGAGATGAAAGAAAATCTGGTTTCTGGTAGGCGGTCTACGGTATTCCCATTGTGTTGCCTATGCCGGCAACTATTACGGTGTCTCCGGATTTGGACTGGGCTTGGATCGTGTTCTTGACCCGTCGAATTGCTTCGTCGACTGCGAGTCGGACTTGCTGGGTCATTTGTGAGATTGCTTCCTTGTTGGACATTTTGACCACTATTGCAATCATGGGGATGTGGTGGTTGGATGCGCTCTGTTCGATGTGGTATCTGTCTACTCCAGGTCCGCCGATTGCGGCGCCTACGCCTTCTGCTACTTCTCCACTGGCCTCTCCTTCGAACTTGAGTGCCGCGTCTACAGTGACGACAAGTGAAGGTGATTTTGTCTCGATTAGCTTCTCAACCGCGACGCCCGGTTTTCCGACGCTTCCACCCGGACCCTTGGCTCGTACCAAGAGTATGTTTCGACCGTCAATTCCGGTCTCATACATTATCGTGTCTTGCTCGATCTCTTGAGATTGTGCTCCCTCAGCCATCTTGCTCGCGATGAGAGGTCCAACCCCATCGCCTATCGGCTGGCCTTTCGAAAAAGCGCCAATCGCCGCATTGTAGGCTTCAGCCTCTTCCATTATTTGGGGCATAGCCATTTGCAACTGGTAGAGTGCGAGGATTCCTCCCTGCTTCCTTGCTAGTAGGTAGAAGTGCCGGACTACGCGGTACATCTGGTCGAGTCCGATCGAAATTTCCATCTGATTAGA
>JAJPJY010000064.1 GCA_021323995.1 bacterium
CAGATCGGTGAGCATCAGCTCAGCAAGGTCTCACGGATAGTCAACGTTCTCTCGGTTGCGGCCTCATTCGCCATCCTCGGTTTCGACCTCAACTATCTCAACCAGTCGATCGGGCGAACTTTCGGTAGCAAGAAGAAAGTCATCGACATGAACGACATCGGCGCAAAGATGGCCTATGATATAGCCAAGGGATTGCCGAAAGCCTCCTTCTCCTACCAGCTCAAGCCAATGCAGAACCAGCCCAGACTACTACTCATGGGCAACGAGGCAGTTGCTCTCGGCAAGATCGTTGGAGGATGCCGTGTTCTGACATACTATCCGATCACACCCGCCGCTGACGAGAGCGAGTTTCTAGAGTCACATGAGAATTTCGACCTCGACGGGGGCCAAATTGGAAAGAAGGGATCGATCCTCGTAACACAGACAGAGGACGAGATAGCAGCAATCACCATGGCCACTGGCGCTGCGCTAGCGGGGGTCCGAGCCGCGACATCAACATCCGGACCAGGATTCTCACTCATGGTCGAGGGACTAGGATGGGCCGGGATGAACGAAGTCCCTGTCGTGATAACACAATACTCACGCGGAGGACCCTCAACAGGCCAACCGACACGCCACGAACAGGGAGACCTGAAATTCGTCCTGAGCGCTTCACATGGAGAATTCCCGCGCATCGTGCTCTGCTCAGGAGACCTCGAAGAATGCTTCTACGACGCAATCCGCATCTTCAACTACGCAGAACAATTCCAGATGCCCTCCATACACCTAATTGACAAGTCGATGGCCAACACTAGTGTAACCATTCCCCAATTCAAGACTGACTTGGTCAAAATCAACCGTGGGAAGCTGCTCGAGAACAACGGGTCCCCCAACGGGAATGGTGAACCTTACCGCAGGTTCGCGTTCTCTCCAGACGGCATCTCGCCTAGAGCGGCGCTCGGGTCGGGACACCGATTCTGGAACAGCGGCGATGAACATGACGAAGTGGGACACATCGAAGAAGACCCCTTCAACAGGATCCGCATGATGGACAAGAGAATGGACAAGCTCGAAACAGCGGCAAAAGCAATTCCTGAAATGGAAAAGTGGAACTTCTTCCCATCAAACAAGAAACAGGCGGACGCGACACTGGTCAGCTGGGGATCAACCAAGGGTCCCATCCTTGACGCGATGAAGCTTCTTGAGAAGGACGGAATCAGCGTAGAGTTCTTACAAATACGACTGGCTAGCCCATTTCCGACGGAGAGCGTGAAGGAGAAACTGTCAAAGGCGAAACTTCCAATCGACATCGAGCAGAACTACTCGGGCCAGATGAGCCAAGTGGTTGCCGAGAAGACGATGATAGACATCAAAAACAAGATCGTAAAATACAATGGCAGACCGATGACCCAAGACGAGATCTACGAAAGCGTCAAGAAGATTATTTCAAACCCAACACAAAACAAGAGAGTAGTGTTAACCCATGGCGCTTAAACTCTCAGACCTCCGGACAGACGTCCACAACGACTGGTGCCCAGGATGCGGAGACTTCGGCATCGAAGCCGGAGTCAAAATGGCACTGACAGAGCTACCCATCGACATCAACAAACTCGTCCTCTTTTCAGGAATCGGCTGCTCCGGAAAAATCGTGCACTTCACAAACGCGACAGGCGTCCACACACTTCACGGTAGAGTACTACCCTTCGCCCAAGGCGCGAAGCTCGCTAACCCTGACCTAGAAGTTATCGCGATAGGCGGAGACGGGGACGGGCTCGGAATTGGAGTAGGCCACTTCGTCCACGCAGGACGAAGAAACATCGACATGACCTACATAATTCACGACAACGGCGTCTACGGCCTCACAAAGGGACAAGCCTCACCAACCTTGCAGTACGGAATGCAGACAAAATCTCTCCCAATGCCCAACATCAACACAAGCATCAATCCAATTCTCCTCGCATTGGCATCAGGCTTCACATTCATCGCGCGATCCTACTCGTACAACACGAAACATCTCAAAGAAACAGTCAAGAAAGCAGTCGCCCACAAGGGATTCGCCCTTGTCCAGATTATGCAACCATGCCCGACATACAACGACATCAACACGAAGGAATGGTATGGCGGAGAGGATAGACTAGACCCAGTTACAAAGAAGCCGATGCCGAGGCCGTACGAGCTTGAGACAACGGGGTATGACGGAAGGATAACCCCAATGATGACTGAGGTGGATGTAGAGAAGAAAATGTCGGAGATTATGGAAAAGTCAAGAGAATGGGGCGACAAGATCCCCATCGGTGTCTTCTACCAGAACGAGACGATTCCAACATACGAGGACCGCATCAAGGCAAGAATTCCAAACTATCTGACCGAACCTCCCTCCGCCCAACAACTTGCTAGGACAAATGGGACATCGCCCGTAAACCTTGCAAACCTAGCCAAGGAACTGTTGTTCGAGAAGCTAGTCGTAGCATAGCTCGACGCAGATCAGCTTTTACGCGGCGAGCTCCCACTTGAGCAACAGGTTCAATTTACTACTTTGATATTCTGATATGAGTCGGGCGGAAATCATGCGCCTAGAGAGACAGGGTCTGTCTTCTGAGGGTGCGAAAAAAAGGAGAAGTTTGGTTGTGGCCAGAGACCGTTTCTACATGTTGCCTTGGAATAGGGCGAAGTTGTTCTTCTCAGGGTCTTGGAGAATGGCGAACCATCCGATGGTCGGAATCTCAGTCTTCTCCTTGACGACGGTCGCGCCTAGGCCTTTCGCTTGGGAAACGGCCAGGTCAAGGTTGGGGACGCCGAAGTAGTTGAGAATCCCTGTCTCGCCCATTGTCTTCTGGTAGATGCCGCCCATCGTCTCGTTAGGGCCAGCGTCTTTATGTGCTATGAGCCAGTAGTCCGATGGTCCCATCGGTGTCTTGGTAATCTTCCAGCCTAGGAGCTGTTCGTAGAATCGCGCGACCTTCTCAGGCGAGTCAGTTGGAATCTCGAAGTGCACAAGCATACCGAGCTTTGGTTGCGGTCTTTGTGTTTGTGTTGCTGCTTCCATGATAACCAGCGAACAACGGCTGTCTCGGCCTTGATAAATGTGACAACATTCTCTTGACGCCTATCAGAGTCGCGTGGACTTCAGCGCTCGCCGGCAAAGAAGTTAATTCGCACAGACTGATACCGTATCACTCGAACATCATTGTTGAGCCGCGCCAGCTACAATGCGAGGGAGCTGAGTCCTGCCACCTGGCCAGACTTTGAGAAATTGTTCTCCAAGCACGGCGGAGTAGGAGGATGCTGGTGCATGTACTACCAACGACCCAAAGGCGGCTCAATGAAGGGACTGACTTCGACGGAAAGAAGCACCAAGAACAAGCACGACAAGAAATTGCTCGTCGACCATGGCAAAGCTCACGGGGTCCTCCTCTACGATCAGAAAATTCCTATCGGCTGGTGCGCGTACGGATTGAAACCCGAGTTCCCTAGAATCGACAATGGAAGGAACTACAAGAAACTCGACTTGAAAGACGAGCCAGAGAAGTTATGGCGTATCACGTGTTTTGTAATTGACAAGGATTATCGTAAGAGAGGTGTAGCAAGCATCGCGTTGAAGGCCGCATTGGATTCAATCAGAGCGAGAGGTGGAGGAGTTGTAGAAGCGTATCCGGTGACTCATAAGACCGCAAAGGCTTGGTCGAAATGGCCTCAATGGTTCTGGTTCGGAACGGAATCGATGTACGAGCGAGAAAAATTCAAGGTCATCAATTCTCTGGGGCCTAATCATGTTCTGATGAGAAGAACAATCAAGGCTTGATACCCCAGTTCTGATAGCAGCTATTCGATCAGTCTTCGGAGGATGATCGAAGCAGCGGTCAAGAGTAGACCTGTCGACAACAGCAGTGCCCCGATATCGACTGGGAGGTTGGCGTAGTTACCGGTGAGCAACATGGCCCTCATCGCATCTACCACATAGCTGAGAGGGTTGTATGCGGCGATAGCCTGAAGCCAGCTCGGCATAAGACTCGCCGGATAGATCGCGCTACTGGAAAAGAAGAGGGGCATGGTGATTGCTTGGCCGATGCCCATCATCCTATCCCTCGTCTTCAGAATCGAGGCTAGAACCATTGAGAGGCTGGAGAAGCACATGGCAAATAGGACGATCACAATGAAGACCCCTGCGAGATCTAGAGGGTCTAGCCTGAGATGGACATTGATTACCAATGCTAGAGCGAAGATGATGATGGCTTGGAATATCCCTCGCACGCCGGCTGCGAGCGCTTTGCCTGCAACAATAGAGAAACGTGGTGACGGTGTTGACAATAGTTTTGTCAACAGCCCCATGTCTCTCTCCCAGACAATTGTGATCCCATAGAATATTGCGACGAAAAGAACTGATTGAGCTAGGACCCCCGGAGAAACATACTGGAGATAGCTGAAGCCTCCAAGATTGAGCCCTTGCAGCTTGTTGAAAGTCACACCAAAGACAAGCAGCCAAAGAGCAGGTTGTACAGCTCTTGTCCAAAGCTCGGTTGAATCATGACGAATCTTTCGGGCTTCCATCTCGGCCACCGCCAAGACACTCTGAATAGGCTTAACGAAACTACTCATCGCCCGTGCCTCACTATGCTGCGCCTTGCCGACTTAGCCTCTCTGAAGGTCTGCTCAGCCCCCGCCAGACTCGTCTTTGCGTACTTGACGAACACTTCCTCCAACGTTGGCTTGCTTAGCGAGATAGAAGATACGTGGACTCCCTGTTTGTCGTAGGACTCGACTATTCCCGGCATCGTCCGCTCTCCATTCTTAGTTAGAATCTTCAAGCGTCCACCTTCATTGCTGATAACTGCTCCGAGTTCTTCAGGAAGTGGTGGAGGCTCGGATGCTGTAGAGAGTTCTACCGTTACGATGTCTCCGCCGACGGTTGTTTTGAGTTCCTCGGGGCTTCCAATTACTGCGATTTTTCCAGCGTTCATTATGGCCAGTCTGTGACAGAGCTCGTCCGCTTCGGCCATGTCGTGAGTTGTGATCAGTATCGTTGTTTTGTATTTCTCATTCAGCTGTTTGACGTAACCTATCACCTGGCGACGAGAAAAAGGGTCCAAGCCAATACTGGGCTCATCTAGAAACAGTATCCTCGGCCGATTGACCAAAGCCTGGGCGATTTCTAGTCGCCTCATCATTCCCCCTGAATAATGCTTTACGAGGTCGTCGGCTCTGTCGGTCAGACCCATGTAATCGAGGGCATCGCGAATCAGCTCTTCACGGTGTGCTTTGTCAACATAGCACAGCTTGGCGAAGATCAGTAGATTCTCGTAGGCAGTCAGGTCGCCGTCCACGCTGATCGCCTGGGGCACATAGCCCTGCATCTGACGCACGTCTTTGGGATGCTTGCGAACATCGACTCCGAAAACCTTCATCCATCCCGAAGTTGGCGTTGTCAATGTCGTGATCATCTTGATCGTGGTCGTTTTTCCCGCGCCATTCGGACCCAGAAGGCCGAAGACTTCGCCTTCTTCGACTGAGAAGTTGATGCTGTCAACCGCTATGGTGTCTGGTGGATAGATCTTGGTTAGATTTTCTGCTTCAATCGCTTTCAAACTTGAAACGTCTATCCTCTGATGGTGGCTGGGACACGGTCTCTTCGGCGTGGTTGGATACTGCCTCTCTCCTTCTGGTTGGAAACCATTCTGCCTGGCAGTTTCAGAATGTTCTCCTTCAGCTTCACAGTGTAGTCAGTGAGTTCCTTCAGTTCATTGGTGGACAGTCCATCCATTAGGTCCGCGACTTTTCGTCTGTGCAGCGCACGAATTCGTCTCCATAAGGTTCGTCCCTTTGGTGTAAGTTCTACCCGCACGATACGGCGGTCATGAGTTCCTCTGAACCGTTTCAAGTAGGTACGTTTCTCCAAGTTGTCAACAATTAGTGTGATGTCAGCGTACGTCACGAACAACTTCTTACTAATCTCGTTCATCGCGAGCCCTCCAGATTCTGATCTTCCAATAGCTCCGAGGACGGAATACTGCGGCGGCGTGAGCCCATAGCGCCTCAGATCCGAGTTAACCCTGGAGTAGATGGTTCTGTACGTGTCCGCGAGACTTCTCCAGGCTTTCAACTGTGGACTGTCCTCTTCCCCCTGAAGAATCAGTCGCACCAAGCTCCCTTCATGGCTCTCGACCGAGGTAATACTTGAATCTTGAATAATTTAAGGTTAAACGATATCACAGCTCTTTGACCGACGAGGGTAATCCACAGTCGTAAGTAAAATAGGGCTGAGTGTATGCCTCAGTCAGTCGAACGCCACCTAACGGGTCCAGGCTAAGCTAGGCTTCGACTTCAGAGTCGTGGTGACTTAGCCTCAAGGCTTGTTCCCGCGACTCGCGCCATTTTTTGGGTCATCTCGGCGAGACGCTTGTTTACCCTATAGTGGACACTACCAAGCTCGTAGGTTCCATCGTTCTGCAACTTGCCGGCCTTAACTCCAGTGAGGATCTCTATTCCCTCATCGATTGTGCTGACAGGGAAAATGTGAAATCTGCGTTGACGGACCGCTTCGACAACTTCCTCGTTGAGCATCAAATGCTGAACGTTGCTTTTGGGAATCATTACGCCCTCGTCGCCCTTGAAGCCCTTCACTTTGCACGTTTGGTAGAAGCCTTCGATCTTCTCATTGACTCCTCCGATCGCTTGAACCTCACCCTCCTGATTGACTGAGCCTGTCACTGCCAAGTTCTGCTTCAATGGAAGCTCGGACAATGCTGACAGTATCGCGTACAATTCTGTGCTGGATGCACTGTCACCGTCGACTCCTCCGTAGCTCTGCTCGAAGACCAAACGGCAGGATAGGCTGAGAGGTTTGTCGCTGGCATACTTGTTCTCCAAGTAGCCTGAGATGATGAGAACCCCCTTAGTGTGTAACTGTCCGCCCAGCTTTGACTCGCGCTCTATGTCGACGATTCCTCTTCTTCCAAGCCCAAGGCTTGCGGTAATTCTTGAAGGTTGGCCGAAATCGAAGTCGCCGAGGCTTATGACAGAAAGACCGTTCACCTGTCCCACCCTCGATCCCGATGTATCGATGAGTATGATTCCTCGCTGAATCATCTCCTTCACTTTTTCGTCGAGAAGATTGGAGCGGTAGACCTTCTCGTTGAGCGATTTCCTAATGTGAGACTCCTTCACGAGCTTCGAATTTTCCTGGGACGCGTAGAAGTTTGCTTCCCTGACCAGGTCCGCGATCTGCGGAAATCTTGTCGATAGCTTCGTCTGGTCCTCGGCTAGCCTAGAGCCGTATTCGACCACTCTGGCAAGGGCGGAAGCATCTAGATGGCTCAGCTTTTCTCTCTCACAGAGGGAATGGACGAAGCTACCGTAGGTTTTCTGATTCTTGTCATTCCTCTCGATCGAATCGTCAAAATGTGCCTTGACCTTGAATAGGATCGAAAAATCAGGATCCAGCTGGTATAACGCCTGGTAGGTCGAGTAATCGCCGACAAGAATGACCTTCAGGTTCAGCGGAATCGGCTGCGGCACCGGAGTCTTCGTCGCGGCACCAAGCCTTTGGCCCATGTCCTCAATCTGGAGACTTGCCGACTGTAGGGCTCTCTTCAGACCGTCATAGGAGAACTGGTTTTTGAGTAGCTCATCGACCCCTACGACGAGGAATCCGCCGTTAGCACGGTGAAGCGAGCCTCCCTTTATCAAGGTAAAATTGGTAACGAGAGCCCCGAACCGTGATTCGTACTCTATCTTGCCAAGCAGGTTCGCTGCGGTCGGATTATCTTCGGTAATTACCGGGGCGCCTTTCACCTCGGAGTTGTCCACTATGACGTTCACGTCATATCTCCGAAAGGCTTGCTCGCTCGGCTTGCTCTCGGTTGGATTCGGCTGGTCTTCTCCCGGCTTCTCCTCTGCAACGTTCTGCGTGAAGACTTCCGCGTTCTCCAAGAGATCGTCCCGGACTTCGTTGAGGTGTTGTAGAACCTGTGGCTGATCTGGGTAGCGAGAAACGAGACTGTTCATTAGGCCGCCGAACGCATAATGCACCGAGTCGTCCCGGAGCTTTTTGAGCTCGTCCACCGTCTTGGCGTCGAGATCATTGATCTGCTTCCCTGCTTTGTCCAGAGCGGTTCTCATTGAGTCTCGACTCTGTTCGTATTTCTTCTTCACCCGGGCTGGAAGAGAGTCGAAGGCCTCTTGGCTCACCGGTTTCCCATCGACGACTGGGACGATGGAGATCCCTAGCTGCGTCATTCGAACGGTATAGCCAAGAGTCTCCGCATGTTTGTTGAGATCATTCAGGATCTTGTTCCGGTCAGTCACGGCCTGCTTGGTTAGGCCGTTAGTCCTCGAGACGAACTCCTCGCTTTGAAGGGCTGAAGGAATCGCCCGCTGCGCTTGCTCTATGAAATTCTTCAGGTCCTTCTGGAAAACTCGGGCCTTACCGGGCGGAAACATTAGTGCCTTCGGCTCGTAAGAATCCTGAAAATTATTCACGTAGACCCAATCAGGCGGAACAGGCTTGGTCTTTGCAATTGCCTCTAGGAAACTACGGGTAGCCGGCCTCTTTCCGGTGATAGGTGGACCCGCTGCGTATACATTGAACCCTTTGCCTTTCATTTCTATCCCAAACTTCAGCGCTTTCAGCGCTCGGTCCTGGCCGATGATGCCTTCTACTGGACCGAGGTCAGCACTACTCTCGCATCCAACTTCGTCGGCCGAGCATACGAGTCTCAATTTGTCCGGAGGAAGTTCAGCGACTGTCATTGGCCGGCGGTGACCGCTAGGATTCTGTTAAGCCTTCTTTCGAAGAACTGACCATGCCGCAAATCTTGACAAAACGAGAAAATATTTCTAAAAGAACATGGAGGCGCCTAGTACTAAGACTAGGGCTGAGAAAATGCCCTAGTTTGACCCTAAGTCTACCGGGTTGATGTTATCAAAGTCAATGGTCGAAGTTGGGACGACCAGATCGAACGACTCTCGCAGATCGCCCTTTCCGAGGCATTTGAATTCGCTATTGTGACACTTGGGACATTTGAGGTCGAACCGTACCTGTCCAATTTCGCCCTTCTCGTCCCGGACGATCCGATAGCCACAGCCCTGTCTGCTACATTCGAAGACATAGGTTTCGGACGAGATCCTCATGCTTCCAGCTTTTCGGCTGGGTCCATGCGGAGTAGCCTTTGAACTCCTCGAATGAGTAGATGCTTTTGATGTCTTGGTTTTTCGAGAAGAGGTTCGTTTCGTAGAGAGACGCTTTCTCGTATTCGTCTTCGAGCTTCCCTTCGGCAAACCTATCAGTCGATATTATGACGGTCCCGAATGTTCAGATTGGTGTTACCGGATCTAGGTAGCGATCGATAGGTCTCATGCTGGGACGAACATTTAGTCGCGCCTTTCACGAGCGAGCTTGGAGCGACTCGAATTCCGCATGATACACTCGTTTTCCAGAAATCAGTAGGTCGAATCGAGAGTGGAGTCGTTCAAGGTCAGGGTTCTTCGCGACCATCGAGTGCACTTCTTTCATATGGGACGTATCCTTGAATCTGGCAATCTCGATCCACAGCTCCTCGTCAGTTTCCAGGGCAATAGCATCCGGTAAGCTCAATCCTCCAAACTTTGAGGACATATCCTTTGGTCGTAGCAATTCGTCCGAGAGGCAGCCAGCGTCCTCGAACAGCTTCATGATAGGCTTCAGCGCATGGACGAAAGCCTCTGACTTCCGTCTCGGAACCCGGTACAGGAAGACGGAGCAGTAGGCCATGGCTAGTCTCCACTATTCTGACGGGGTTTATTTAGACTCAACCAACTTTGTCTCGAATGTAATAGAAGAAGCCTTACCAGTCATCGAGCTCGTGTCCACACCATGAAAAAGGGACCCTCCCGCACAGTAGCAAAGTTCACAGAGTCAGTGATCCGAGAGATGACCAGACTCTGCCAGGCCAACGGAGCGATAAACCTAGCA
>JAJPJY010000070.1 GCA_021323995.1 bacterium
ATGGACGAAGCAATGAGGACCCGCCTTACACCGAACCGGTCAACAACCTTAGCCGCCCCCCAGCCACCAACGACTAGGAAAATCAACGCGGCAGGAAGAATCCCGAGTCCGGCGTAGAGGGGTGAGTATCCAAGTACAGTCTGCAAGTAGACGGTGATAATGACCGAGACTCCTCCGATTATCGAGGTGAATACTAGGGCGAGCGTGTTGGCGGTAAGCACGGACCCCCTCCGGAGGAATCCCAACGGCAACAGCGGCGATTTCGACCGGGACTCAACGACCAGAAATGCGCTTAGCACGAAAATGGAAACGACGAGTGGAACGATAGTCTCTAAGGATGCGAGGCCGACCGTGGCTGCATTAGTTAGGCCATAGACCACGAGCGAGGTGCCGACTGTTACGGTGAGGGCACCCGCTACATCCAAATGGTAGTTCTCGGGTCTGTTTGAAAAATTCGGGAGTACTCTTTGGCAGGCGATTACGGCTGCGATTCCGATTGGGACGTTGACGAACATTACTGATCGCCATCCTAGGAAGGTTGTAAGGACTCCGCCGGCGACTGAGCCGGCTGCGAATCCTCCGGAGAGGACTGCGATGAGAACACCGAAGGCTCTGTTTCTCTCGGGTCCTTCAGGGAAGAGGGCTATGAAGATGGCGAAGGCTGTGACTGTGGTCATGGCTGCGCCGATTCCCTGAATGGCTCTCGTTATGATCAGGACCAAGAGTGAGGGTGCAAGGCCTCCCGAGAATGATGCGATCGTGAATATGGCAAGTCCGCTAACGAAGATCTTTTTCTGACCGTAGACGTCGCCCGCTCGTCCCATGAGTAGTAGAAAACCAGCGATAGTCAGAGCATACGCGCTGACGACCCATTGAATGTCGGCTAACGAGGCCTGGAATGTTGACCGGATGGTTGGAAGTGCTACCTGGACGATTGAAAAGTCGATAACGTCCAAGAAGTAGGCCACTATGACTAGAGCAAAAATGAGCCCGACCTTTGCAACGGGTCGTTGGAACTGTCTAGTTGATTCTTGCATTTCAAACACATGTTGGTCGAGTTTTCGGTCTACTTGTTGATTGACAACGGGTGAGATCGGTCACACTGGCCCTCGTACAATAAACTCTCGCTCCTGGTATACTGGCAAGAAAAGTGTGGGAGAGAAGGGTCCTTCTATGCCTTCACTGTGGTATGGGTCTTCTCGAGGAGTTCATCGAGACGCTCGAAGCCTTCGCTGATGCCCTTCTCCATGCCCCCCGCTGTCATGCCATCTCTGTCAGCTATTGTCTGGAATATTGATTGGACGGTTAGCTTGGTTCTTCCGCCCGGCAGTTCTTCGAATCGTGCTGTCTCGAGGCTTACGTGTCCCTTCTCAGGCATGTTCTCGAACTCGAAAGTGTCGATTAGCCTTTCTGGGTAGAGGATTTCGTGATTGACGCCATGGAATGAGTACCTGTTGCCTTCGGGGTCGGTATGATGGTACCGCCACATCCCTCCAGCACGTGGCTCGAATTTCTCCAGTTCCATTTTCATTCGTCGGGGTCCGAGCCACTGAACGTAGAGTTTGGGATCAGTGAATGCTTTGAAGACTAGTTCCCGCGGCGCATCGAACTCTCTGATTATGAAGAATTCTTGTTTGCCTGGCTCAACGATGACCCTGGTCTTGTTCTTTGACATGTAGTCATCTCCGTTTCTCGATTTTTCGTTTCTCCGCTTCGAGTAAGGTGTCGAGTCTGTCGAAGCGTTCTTCCCAATGCTCTGTGGTCTGCTTGACCCAATCTTCCAAGTCATGCATCCTCTTTGGATTTAGGCTGTAGAGATGCTTCTGAGCACTCTTCGCGAGCTGGACAAGATTCGCCTCGCGCAGGACCTTGAGGTGTTGCGAGACTGCGGGTGGTGTTACGTCGAAGTTCGAGTAGATGTCAGAGGCGGTCATCTGACCGTTTGTCGCTAGAAGCTCTATGATGGAGCGTCTGGTCGGGTCCGCAAGTGCGCTGAACATTTCTTGACTCGGAAGATTATCGGACAGCAGAGACATAGATTCACTGCTTGCTTAATTAAGCGGCGCCTTAATAAACAATTCGTCCCAAAGTAGAGTCCCCGTTCAAGAGTGGAACTTTTCGCCTCTCCTCGCTCTGAGTATTCTCAAGTCTAAACACTGGCCTGTAGACGCCTGCCTTGTTTAGAGCTTGAAGAATGCCTCGGCTTCCTCATTCTTCCGAAGCTCTTTCAGGAAATCGTTAGGAAGTTTTTGCTTTGCTGGGCGGCAGTAGGCTCGCGCCGACTTTCGTCGCGCTTTCGAACGGTAGAACGAGACCTAAGTTAGAATAATCGCTTGGACCATGCAACGAATCCTGTTGATGCTGGAATCTTGGCGGTTTGACACTCTGAAGAGACGATCGAAGCCGGAAGTACCGTCCGATAGGTGTCCAGAATGTCGCCCGCGTACTCTCGTAAGATCGTCTCTCTTGTCTGGTACATTCTTCGGGGTTTGAAGTAGACGCCTATCGGAACGGCGTAGAACTTGAGGATCGCCGTGTTTTGGTCAGTACGATATTCCAGATCGAAGTTATAGACTTGAAAGATTTCCTTTTGTCTCTTCATCACCCACCAGACAAAGAAATCGCGGCGACGACGCTTTGGAGTATCTGCCCTCATTTCCAATGAGACGACCATCCCATGCGGAATGACAAGGTTCTCGCGATCAGCTGCAAGCGATTCCGAGTTTGTATCTTCATAGTCCTTGAGACTCTTTGGCTCAACATCCGTCACGAGCGCAGTTCCGAACCTCATCTCTTGTCGAAGGGTCCAGCCGTTCCGGGTCTTCGGTTGTCGAACGAAGATTGACCGCTTGTCGGTCACGAGGATGGCGTACTCTTTAGGACACTCTTTGTCCGCCATCAGGACCCTGTGGATGAGTGCCAGCTTTTCTTCGGGAGCGACTAGACTGGCAAGAGAGGCTTCCAAATCTTATCGATTCATGATAGGTCCGTTGCCCCTATAACTGCCGCGCAAGATTCGTACGTTCATGAAGAACTCAACCAAAGTGAGTTTTCATGAAAATGACTCTCCTTGCAACTATACTTTAACTTCAACTGAACAAGCATTTCTGTGATGACGTCTATTGTTTGACGCTCAACCTCTCGAGTCTTTCAGGAAATCTGGGGAGATAGTTGCGCGGCTAAGGAAGGAGGTTCCGTCGATTGCGAAGCCCGGCGTGCCCGCGATCAAGATCTGTGAAGAGCTGGAGCAGAAGATGCGGGACCATGGAGGCAAGCCCGCCTTCCCGGTCAATGTCGGGATTAACGAGGTGGCGGCGCACTACACTTCACCTCCCGGGGACGCGTTGACTATTCCCGGGGGTTGTCTAGCTAAGATCGACTTTGGGGTCCAGATTGATGGCTATGTGACGGACACGTCCGTTACTGTCTGTTTCGAGCCTAAGTTTCAGCCGTTGGTTCAAGCGTCTGATGAAGCGTTAGCCAATGCGATTCGTGCGTTCAGACCCGGTGTCAAACTTTCGGAAATTGGAAGGGTGATTCAGTCGTCAATTCAGAAGTTCGGTCTCCGTCCAATAAGCAATCTTACGGGCCACAAAATTGAACGGTTTACAATTCATGCCGGAAAATCTGTCCCGAACGTTTCGGGCCTAAATGGGGCAAAGATCGAGGAAGGAGAAATCTACGCTATAGAGCCATTTGTGACCTTGTCGAACGCGGCGGGTGTAGTCGTGAACGGGTCCAGCGCCTACATCTACAGATTCGTTAAGCCCAAAGGACCAACATTCGATGAATCGAAGAAGGTACTAGAGTACATCCAGGCCAACTTCTCCACTTTGCCTTTCGCATCTAGATGGCTGGGGGGTGCTTTCGAGAGGGAGACGGTAAAGAAGGCACTCATTGATTTGATAAAACACAAATGTGTCAGCTCTTATCCGGTTCTCGTAGAACAGACGAGCAGCCCTGTCGCCCAATCAGAACATACCGTTCTAGTAGAACGCGACAACAGCACCATACTCACAGGACCATAGGCTCCAACCAGCAGGTTAGCGATATGCGTGCGGGTTAGTTTGCGTGGACGGGCGAATCTCTTCTTGGACGATGCGTTTTCTAGCCAAATAGACAAGCCTGCTAATAGGCGAAGAAAGTATCGAGGATGGGATAGAATTGGATTTTCTGGTCGATGAGGTTCAGCTCTGGGACGGGACTGACTCACCTATCCAACCACGAAGATCCGTAGAGGTCCGCGATGGACGAATCTACTGGATTGGAGCCGCGTCCGAATGGCAAGGCAACCGGTCTAATGTTCGTGTCATCGACGGTAGAGCCCGGACCTTAATTCCTGGCCTCATGGACTGCCACGTTCATTATAGCAGTCCGGGTGGACCCGACTGGATCGCAAGGTTCACCGACCCACTGCCCGAGCTCACGATTCGCGCTGTCGAACTGGCTGAAACTAGTTTGCGAAGTGGTGTTACAACTGCCCGCGATGTCGGTGCTCCTCATTCTGTCAATATTCGACTCGCTCAAGCTGCTCATGCCGGAGAGATAAGGGCTCCAAACATACACGCCGCGGGGACATGGATTGCTCACCGTGGAACATACGTCGCATTCGCGAGGCACTTCGGAGAATCAGGCGAATTACGCGCTGCCATCAAGGCAGAGATCGAGGCCGGAGCAGATCTGATCAAGGTGGCACTCGCTCCCTGGAACGAAAATGCCCGCCCAGAAAACTCGCCCGAGATTCCGTTCGACGACAAACTCCTCGCAGTAGCCGTGGAAGAAGCGCACAGGGCCAAGTTCAAAATCGCATGCCATGCTAATGATCCCGCGAGCTGCCACATAGCCGCACGAGCCGGGGTGGATTCACTCGAGCATGGAATGTTTCTCGAACCAGCTGATCTCCAAGCAATGACGAACAACGGTACGTATCTCGTCCCAACCATGTCCGTCTGGGACGCAATGCTACACTACGCACGAACTGTGGGTTGGCCTGAAAATCGGAAGAAGCGGGCTGGAGATCTTCGCGACTCTTCACGTAAAGCAGTTTCAAGGGCGATCACGATGGGGGTGAGGATCGCACTGGGAACAGATGCAGGAGGCGGAGCCGCCCGTCACGGTCGCATCGCAAGAGAAGCTGAGCTAATGGTTGAGTCTGGAATGGACCCGAGAGACGCTCTCATGGCTGGAACATCCATTGCGGCCAAGCTTATCGGCGAACCAGATCGGGGCACCATCGAAAAAGGAAAGATCGCGGACTTGGTCTTACTCGATGGGAATCCGCTGGAGAACATTAGTTCGTTGAGGCTAATCGCAGCAGTGTTTCAAGGAGGACGCCGAGTGGGCTAGACCTTCCGAATCCCAGAATAGATGCGGCTAGGTCGGACTGCTAACTCTCATCAACTTGAGTGTACAGAAGTGTAGCGTTAGACTGACCATTAGTGCAAGCCCGAATGAGGCCCCTATTCCAAAAGGCTCGATGGTTGTTCCAAGCACGAGGAAGAAAGTGGCGAAAGTGAAGAGCCCTGTTACAAGTCCGCGCAAGAGTCTGATCGCGGCTACTTCTCCTTCGAGATGTTGTGTGAAGCTCGCCATTATGGTCGTGTAGACGGGGAAAAGCGATAGTAGACCGCTCAGTTGGGGACCGAGTTCCAACGCAGTCTCAGTTATTGCGAAGACCAGTGCCGTGGCAGTTATCATCCTCAGGGGAATGTCCCACTTTGGAAACCGTTTGTTCGACAGTTTCTTGCTAGCGTCAGCCAGCACTTTGCCTTCGGGTTTGGGCATTAGAAGTCTAACGACAAAGAGCGATACTGCGACGATTGGAAAACCTACGATTACAGGAACATTGACTCCTTCAAGACCCCATGTTGAGGCAAAGAATACGAGCCAGGCGACGGTCAATGTCCAATACCATTCTCCCAGCAAGGGTGAGACTCTAGCATACGCGAGACAGAAGAGCGCCACAGAAACGGTTCCGAGGAGCGAGGCTTGAGCGGTTCTAGCTGCGAATATATCACCCTGGTCTAGGGCGATGAAGAATACTATTACGCTGGCGTTGAGTGGAAGCCCGATTAGCCAGCCACCGATGTTGGGTCCCCAGCGTCGTCCCGCAAGGCTCACCCCGGCAATGAAAGGTGGCACGACCAGCAGTTTGAGGATCGTAGCGTCTACGGCGAGTGTCAACTGAAACATCTTCTTCCTTTCTGTTAGCGGCTAAGAATAGTTTAACACGCTAACGATAGCACGCCTCCCACTTCTGCCTTGTCAAGCCGGGGAGGAAAAGTGGCTATCGCGTCCATCATTCTTGTCACTATAGTTTACTCGGTCAGCTGGTTCAACATCGGTTCACTCTACTATCTGATGGGGCCCGACCTTCAGGGAGGAGTCTCCGGGCTTGGAACTCTGACATCTGCATTTTTTGTCGGCATTGGTCTGTTGCAGATACCTGGGGGAATACTAGCCGCAAGGTGGGGTCCCAGGAGAGTTCTACTAACCGGATTGTTGGTTGCGTTTGTGGCGGAACTATGTGTTTCGTTTTCTTCACGTCTCATAGACATTGAAATCCTTAGATTCGTTACGGGGGCTGGACTCGCATTTGTTTTCGCGCCTTCAATTGTGATCATCACCAGAGTGAGAGGGGGACGCTCAGGTTCTGGAGCTGGAATCGTCCAGTCGAGCTTTGGTGTTGGCGGTCTACTGGGACTCTTCGGCTGGACCCTGCTAGGTTCCGTGGCTGGCTGGCGCGTGAGCGTTGCGCTGAGCGGAATCCTTCTACTCCTAGGAGGAATAGTCCTAGCTCTGTTCATTCCTAAAGACGAGCAACGGTTCAATCTATCGCTTGAAAAATTTGCTAACTTGTTGAAGGAGAAGAATCTCATCATGATCGGTTTGAGTCTTCTCAGTCCCAACATGGGAAACATCCTAGTCTTCAGCTTCATGCCGTACTATCTGGAGAAGAGCTTCGGAGAAGCTGCGGCCATCGCGGGGCTCATCGCCTCTGCGGTTGTCGTCGTGCCGATATTTTCAGCTCATTTGGGTGGAATGCTCTACGATAAGACTAGAAGACTGAGGCTCCTGATGACTGCAACAGGCTTCGCAATCAGCACGTCACTCGTTCTATGCGCCGCACCGAGCATTCTCTTCATCACTCCAGGCGTGCTTCTCGCAGGATTCATGTTTGGCATCGGGCCAACAACAGGAATCGCAGCCGCGAAAGACTTGAACGCGTTCGAGAAAGAGTATGATAGTCTCGCAGTCGCTTGGATCAACGCCATCAGCCTCGCATGCTCATTCTGGCCACCACTCGTCTTCTCCTACCTCGCCAACTCATTCGGCTATTTCCAAGCCTGGTTAGGCGGGGCAGCCATTAGCCTCTCCCTACTGATTCCCATGCTACTCCTTCCGAAGAAAGTCAGTCCCAGACTCCAGTAGCACAGCAACAACATATAAGAGCGATTGAACCGGAGAGCCGGCGTTTCGAGCCGAATCTCATTCCATATTTTCAAACCAATAGCTCAGAATAGAGGCGCTAGCGTATGAACTATTTCTATTTTCGGCGTGGACCTTCGCCGTAGATCCCGTCGATGAACAGATTCGCCGCGTTGCACTGTGTGCATAGTCCCAGGCCTTTAGTCACATAGTCGCCCAAGGCGAAGTTCTTGATCTGTTTGAAACTGCATTGGGGGCATTTCACAATCTCGAAGACCCGGTTTGGAGTCGGATTCAGCAGTGCATAGTTTCGCCGTAGTCTCATCAGTGAAAAAGCGACGAAACCCAAGGCTAGCGTAGCTACAGCGAGATAGAGCAGTTCGATAATTGCGGACCCGGTTCCGGACTGGACGAGCCCGTACAATGCGTAGAGTCCAATGATGGCGAATGCTAAGTAGAGTACCGTCAGTAAGATTGAGGGTCCGCTGCGGGGTTTCGGCGATGCCACTTTTTCCTTGAGCCCTACTGGCCTATGCCGATCGTGTTGCCAATCCCGGCCACTATAACCGTATCGCCGGGTTTGCTACGTTCCACGATCAGGGTCTTTACTCGCTCGATTACCTTCTCTCCCGCCTCAAGAATCTCCTTCTTCATGGGCGTAATAGCCTCAAGAATAGACTCCTTCACAATTACCGCGTAGACAGGAATCTTGTTCTTAGTTGCCTCTTGCTCGATTTTGAATCGTTCAGTCCCGATTCCGCCAATGGCTGCACCGATGCCCTCGCTGACCTCGCCTGAGTTCTCCCCCTCAAACTTGAGGGCCGCATCAATCATAACGACCATCGACACCTTCCCCGCATTCTCTTCAATCAACGATCTTATCGTGTCGCCCGGTTTGCCGACATTGCCTCCCGGACCTTCAGCCTTCAGAGCAATAATCCGCCGGTCTTCGATAGTAGTCTCAGCAACAACCACGTCCTTCCCCACCTGCCTCTGAGAGCGGTCCTTCATCAGTCTCGAAGCTACGAGGGGTCCGATGCCATCACCGATCGGCTGGCCCTCAGCAAACGCCTTCGCTGCCCCCAAATACGCCTCGGACTCCTGCATAATCATGGGTAAGAGCGCTTGTAGTTGTATGATGATGAAAATACTGTTCGTTTTCTTCCCGAGCAAGTAGAAGTGGCGGATGATACGGTAGATCGTGTTGAGGGCCCACGACGCCTCAACCAGGTTCGAGAGATTGTTCAGCTGAGCAGAGTCGGCACTTGGTGCAATCCGGTGAATATCCTCTTTGAACTTCATCTCATGGACATCAAGGAGATGGTCGAATTTGCTTACAATTCCTGACGGGTCCATATCGACAGGTGTGATCAAAAACTGCTCCATCAACACGTTTAGCTGAGGCATCGGATCTACTGTTGGTTTGCCGATCTCCTTCAACGTCTTCAACGTCAAATCCTTCGCTTGTCCCCTCAAAACGTCTAATCGTCGGAGTCCTCGCTCAATGTCCCACATGTACTGGCGCATCTGCAGCTTCTGACCGAAACCGAGAAAGAGAGCGATGAACAACAGAGTGAATGCGATCTGGAAAATGTTGCCTACGTTGCCGAAGAGGTCGCTCCAAATATCCAGCGGGACAACAGTCAGCAACGAGTTCTAGTTGATACTTATCGATGCGGCATTATAAAGATTGATAGAGTGCAAAATCAGCTTCACAACTCAACGGTTAAAAAACAAAAACTAGGACCGCGGAATAGGAGCATAATGGAGTTGGCAGCGGTCAGGTTTTCGCATGGGCTTTCGCACCACACTACCATCATGATCGCCTGGGAGATTCACTTCCGTGTTCGAAATGGGTACGGGTCCTAGCTCCCAGCTATGGCCGCCAACCCCAAGACCGGGC
>JAJPJY010000085.1 GCA_021323995.1 bacterium
CCGAAGAGGCAGGTTAGCCCGATCAGCAAGAGCGTCCCCTCGATGGCCGGCGCGATTCCACCGATTGTTTCCCCGGGAACCCCCGGGAGAGCTGTCAAGAACTGCAGGTTAATTGTCCCGATTCCATTTGCCACAACCTCGACCAGAATACTTGCTAGTGGCACTATTGCTGCGACGAGACAGAGAACTCCTAGGGCATACGCTGCTTTGTCCTTAAACCTCCGCATCCCGTCGGTTGCCATGTTCATTCTACTGCTCCCGCTTTCAGCTTCAGAACCCTCGAAACCATAAGCTCGGCGAAAACATTGATCAATAGTGCAAGACCGAACAACACAAGACCCGCGGCCACCAGTGCAGACAATTGGAAGGATACCGCTTCGTTGAACTGTCCAGCTATGAGTGATGCTAACGTTTGACCTGGAATGAAGAGAGAGGTCGGCACAGCCTCCTTGCCGAGAGCTCCTCCTATTACCATGGTGATAGCCATCGTTTCACCGACGGCTCTGCCCAGGCCTAGGATCGCAGCTCCGAAAATTCCGGACCGCGAATAGCTCAACACTCCCATCCGAACAACTTCCCATCTCGTGGCCCCGATGCTATAGGCGGCCTCTCTCTGGGAGGCAGGCACGGCCATCATCACCTCTTTGGAAACGGACGAGACCGTTGGTATGATCATGATAGCGAGGATTAGCCCTCCCATAAAGACATCAAGACCGTGAGGTGAACCGTGAAAAATCGGGAGAGAACCAAGGCTTGATGATATGGGAACCTCAATGTAACTTACAATCCAAGGTCGTAGAACTAGCAATCCCCAAAATCCATAGATTACGCTCGGCACTGCAGCTAGCAGTTCGACAAGTTGTGAGAGAGGCGCCCGTACCGAGCCTGGAGCCATCTCGGCCAGGAATATTGCGATGCCGAGACTTATTGGGATGCCAATTGCGACTGCGATCCCGGAGGTTACTAGAGTTCCGAGCGCGTAAGGGAGTAACCCATACGCCTCTTGACCTGTTGTGTTCCAGTCTAAGCCTGTTACAAGGCCGACGCCGAATTTACTGAATGCGGGGAGGGATCCTCGAATCAGAACGATTCCTGTTAAGGCTATGATTACGATTACTGCGCACGCGAAGAGCGTAGACAGGACTTGGAATATGTCGTCGCCTGAAGAACGCAACAGGCCACGGTGTAAGGAGTCCCATCGGTAATTTAGCCTCGAGCCGCGTTCTGTGACTTTTTCTTCAGTGCTGGACATAATCCCGGATTCTTGCTTTTCTATCGTTAGCTAACAAGGAATCCGGCGGCGAACACTCAGCTATGCAATGTACTGCCGTTATACGTTATCAATCGAATGGTTGCTTCTGCATTCGCGACGACAGGTGGTGTCAACGCTACAAACGATAGTAAGGTCGCCTGGTTCTGCCCAGCATGGACAACGAACCAGAGATAGTTGACGAGTGCTTGAGCTCTAGCCAGGGTCATTGATGAGCCGTAAACGTTCAACTCTCTGAACACCATTATGTAGCTAAAAGTAACTATCGGATATGCGCCCGCGACGTTCTGATTCAAGAGGTTTACCGATGTCCAGTTGCCATCTCCTGCCGGAAGAGCTGGAAGGCTTGAAGCTGCAAGTGTACTTGAACCCAGAGTAGGCTCGATGTAGCCGCTACCCCCGTTAGGATTCTGCACAAACGCGTAGGTCATTGGAGGAGTGGCTGACAGAGCGTAGTTCAGTTCAACGTATCCAATTGTGAAGGTGACGGTCTGAATCGTGCTCGCAACGCCTTGATTTCCAGGGCTGGACAAGGCTCCATTAGCCCATCCGCTGCTCCCGAGGGACTTTGTCTGGCCTCCCTTCCATATTGAACTCGTACTGAGCCAGCCGGTGAAAACGAATGTTGTCCCGGAGGAGTCGAATCGATGAACGACCGTAATGGGTTGGTGAGGAAGAACGACGCCAGTACCTAGACTGCCCGGAGGATTGAGCGCCAAAATTGCGGGATCATCCCAGTAGAGCGGTCCGGTCCCACCCCCAGTGGAACTTCCCTGGAATATCTCAGCAGCTACTGTCACGTTAAGGTGTAATCCTTTGTGAACAGAGAAGGTGCTATTAATTGGAATGTTGTATGCGATCGCAACAGCACCAATCGTGTCCGGGATAGTTAAAGCGGGACCAGGCAACCCGGAAATTTGACCGCTGTTCAATGGTGCATCCGAGGCTCCAAAATCAACCGTCTCGTGGCTGAGGTCCGTTATGCCCGCGCCGCTACCAACTGACTGATAGTTAATCTGGATGTTGTTATTGATTCTACTATAATTCGCGTTGATCGCGCTGATTACAGGATTGACAAAGGTCGAACCAGCCCCATTCAGTGTGATTGTAGGAGCTGCAGGGTGAGTCAGCCCGTTTATGAAGTAGCCAGTAGCCCCGCTAGCTGCTCCGACAATCACGAGACTGATAATGAAAATCGTTTTACTGATTCCACCCCGTCGGACTATTGCGCCAGGAGTTGTCGACATTCTCAACCGAGCCGGTAGGGAAGAATCCCGGGTAATTAGCAATCTCACTGATTATACGGAGCAACTACATAGATACGTAGATCACAATAGGGGCTTCCGATCTGCCGTAGAATATTCGTTCCCGTTCACTATCTAACAGTCGTAGGAAGCTTCGAACCCTGCTAGGCACTCCACGTCATACGTCTCTCCGCTCTCACCCGTATCAGGATAGGGTTCACGACTGGACCTAAGCGAAGGAACCAATCGCCAGGACGTACCCGAATTTCTCAGGGTCAAGTATTCGACCATTTGCGAGTCACCCTTTCTCGCTCCCTGATATGAGTATAAGTAGATGGTGGACTGAGTATATAGTTAGCGTAAATATATCCGTAGTTCACAGTAAATGATGCGATCTTGAATTCTGTTGAGCTCCGAAAACTACAGATGACCGGGGGAGCAAGCTATACTGTCTCCTTGCCTAAGGACTGGGTGAAAGAGCAGGGTCTCAAGGTAGGAGATGTGGTTGCCGTTATGCCTCGGTCGGATTCCTCCCTCACTCTCGTCCCGCATGAAAAAATTCCTGCGGCTCAAAACAAGGGCGCGGAGGTAACTGTATCTCCGCAGAAGGAATATGACAAGGAACAGATTTTGCGAACTGTTCTGGCCAATTATCTCGCAGGATACGACATCATCAAGATCAGGTTTCCTGTAACTGCAAAGCCTGAACTCAGAACGTATCTCAGAGAGTCTGCGAGAAAGATGTTTGTAGGTTCGGAGATCATTGAGGAATCGAAGGACGAGCTGATAGTCCAATGCCTTTCAAGCTATGGCGATCTTCCAGCCCCGAAGGTTATTTCGCGAATGAGCCTAATCGCGAAACTAATGCTTCGGGACGCCGTAGATTCGTTGAAGGGCAGGGATCCGGCGATGGCCGAAGAGATTATCCGCAGAGACGAGGAGGTCGACCGATTCTACCTGTTCATTATTCGACAGCTCACAATGGCGGTACTTAACAGGAGTCTCATCCTGGAGATAGGATTGGCTGATCCTCGAGACTGTCTCGTTTATCGTGTTGTGTCTAAGAGTCTGGAGCGAATCGCTGATCACGCAACGACTATTGCGAAGATGTCTGCGAGCATCGAGGGCCAGCTACCTCCAAGGCTGATAGAGGAGATATCGAAGGCGAGCGATATTACAATAAGCGTCTTGGAAGACTCTCTCAAGTCTCTCTCTAAGAGCGACGGGACTCTAGCCAATAGTTCGATAGCATCAGCAGAACGTGTAGAGAAGGAAGCTGAGAATGTGATGGACAAGCTATTCACTTTCAAGCTCAGCCAGAAATCCGTAGTTGCAGTCCGCCTCGCATTAGAGAGTCTCAAGCGAATCTCAGAGTATTCCGAGGACGTCGCGGAAATGGCCATAAACCTGACAGCGAGAAGAACAGAACTCTACTGACAGCAGACATCTTCCAACCGCGAAACAGAAGAGGCCGTCAACCAGTTGACTAGTGAAAGCTTGACCAAGAACTACAGTCTGGGGGCTGCTCTAAGGTATCACGAGGCTACCAAACATTCAGAACTCAGCATGAGAATGTCCGCGCACTACCTCGACTGGGACAACAGACCTTCCCCATTCAAAGTCTACAGAAACCTAACGTCAACAGCTCTGCCACGCGAATTTCCCCAGCCGCAAGGAGATTCTCTCAGAGCAATCAGAGGCGAGAAGACAGGAAATACGAGCAACGACCTGAATCTGCAGGTTCTGACCGGACTTCTGTACTTCTCCGGGGGTCTCACGAGGAAGGTGAGGATTGGAAGCGAGACTCATTACATGCGAGCAGCATCCGCTACTGGCGCTCTCTACCCGATCGAATCCTACGTTATCACTCAAGATATTCCAGGATTAGACGCTGGCGTCTACCACTTCAATCCTTTCGATTTCGCCCTGGTCAAGCTACGCGAAGGTGACTGCACTCCCGAACTCGCAGACGCGACGGCAGGAGCGACAGCTTCCTCCCCACTAAGCATAGCTCTCACCTCTCTGGCCTGGAGAAACGCGTGGAAATACGAAGAAAGGTCCTACCGCCACTGGTTCTGGGATGGAGGAGTTATCGCCGCTAACCTGCTGGCGATCTGCTCCGCAGAAAACCTCGACTCGAAAATCTTGATGGGCTTCGTAGACTCCGAAGTGGATCAAATCCTAGGGCTGAACAAAGAGCAGGAGGCGACAGTCGCCATCGCCGCGCTCGGGAAAGGAGGGAAGAAACCGGCAGGCAATCCACTGGATAAGACCCACGCTGACCTAGAGACTGAGCCGAGTTCACCTTCCTCAATCGATTATCCAATAATTTGGGAAACGAACAAGGCCTCAGAATTTCACGAGCGAGCAGAAGTCGAAACTTGGCGGCACGGTCTAGCCTCTGGCACGGTTAGAGCGGGTGGCGGCCCAAAGTTCCAGTTTCCCCCGCCAATCGAAAAATCCCCCTCTCTGACAGAGGTGATTCTACGCCGTGGATCTACCCGAAGGTTCGTTCAAGGCCCAATTTCACTCGAAGCATTGTCGACGATCATCGATGCATCAACTATGTCCATTCCAGTTGACTTCCTCTCAGGTAATGACTCGCTGATCGATTTCTACTTCATCGCAAACGACGTTCAGGGACTACCGCCAGGCAGCTACTATTTCGACCGAAGAACAAAGTCTCTTGAACAATTGAAGGAAGCCAGGTTGCGCTATGTCTCTGGATACCTTTGTCTCGAACAGCTTCTCTTCAGCGATGCCAGCGTCGTATTCTTCCTCATGACGAACCTCAGGGAAGATCTTGGCAAACTTGGAGACAGGGGATATCGCGCAGCCCAGTTCGAAGCTGGGATACGAGCTGGAAAGATCTATCTCTCCGCATACGCCCAAGGGATAGGAGCTTCGGGATCAACATTCTTCGACGATGCAGTCACAGAGTTCTTCTCGCCGCACGCTGAGAGCCTGAGTACTATGATCGCGGTCGGTGTCGGTAAGCCTGCCTACAAAGCGAGGCCAGGTCGAATTCTCCCTCAGCCCATCTCATCCTAAGTTGGACCGCAGGTCAGCGAAAACAATTCTATTTCTGCGGAATCATTATATTTGGATAATTTCTCAGACTCGGGCGGTTTGGGAGCCATGCTGACTACAGAGACAACTTATGATGACATGTCGAAGGGGAAGATTGACCCGAGCAAATGGAAGATCCTAAGCTTTCCGATGGGAAATGGGGAAACCTGGACCTGGGAAGAGCCCAAGGCCCGCATCGAACCCAGAATGGGCGGCCTCGCTCTTACCGTGGACCCTTTCACGCGTAAACATGATACCGTTCACATGTTTGACGATCCGAAACAACTCTACGGGTCTACTCGAACATTTCCAGTCCTCGCTGATCGAACAACTGTCTTCGAGGTCGAGATGGGTTGCGAAACCTATCGCAGCAACGCCGCGGATCTTCAGGACGCTTTCGCCGGCTTCATCCTCATGGATTTCTCGACGGGCATGATATTCGATTTCGTATCGACAGGTCAGAAGATTGGCGCGATCTATGAGAGACTCCTCATTCCAGGTGTCACCGACGAGAATACTGCGTTCACCTATCTGGTCGAGGCCCCTTTTTCAGGTGTACAAACGGGACCCGGTCAGATGCACAATTATTCGGTTCGGATAGAAGCGGCAAAACGACGCACCGAATGGCTGGTGGATGGAAAAATGTTCTTCAAGGCTGAAGGCGTCCCAGTCGAGCCCAGGGAGATAACGATAGGATTCGGCCTCTTCACTCTGAAACCAGTCGACCACGAAAAAGGAAGTGTCTCAATCCACGGCCAAGGTGCGACTGGGATCTGGAAGAACTTCCGCTATCGTCCAGAGTAGGACTCTCTCGGCCCCAGGAATGGGTCCTCGTGCCAAGGATTTCACTCCTGGATGTCTTGGAGCGCAGTCAGTTGACCTAATCCCCGTTCTCAGCTAGGCTTCGGCGGCCGAGCCATACTCTCTTCGAACTTGCCCACATCTTGATAATAGCCTTGGACAAGACCCGCCATGCCAGGATTCGTATAGAGTTCTGCGACCGGATTCTCGATCAACGCGACGATCTTACTCGCAACTTCGTCAGCCGACTCGACAACCGATGCGCCCAGTCTGGTTCCCGCAACCGGCCTGGAAGGTGTTCCGGCGACTCTGTGAAAGTCAGTTTCCACGGTTCCAGGCATCACCAGTGAGACGTGAATGCTTGGATATTTCGCTTTGAGATCAACGCGCGCGTTCGCAGTCAGCACGTTGACTCCGCTCTTCGCAGCACTGTAGATCGACCGAAAACTTACCAGTGGAACTCTTCCGAGAAACGACGAGACATTGATCAGATGCCCGTGTCCACGTTCGATGAAATGGGGCACGATTGCTTGCATGCCGTAGACAACGGATTTGAGAACGACTGAGACAATGTCATCAATGTCCTGGTCAGTAAGGCTCAAGACGGGTTTGGTTATTCCCCGGCCAGCATTGTTCACCCAGACGTCCACGTGCCCGAACTCCCTGATTGCTTGGTCTCGAAGCCGTTCGACCTCAGCTCTTCGAGTCACATCGGTCCGGACAACCAAGGATTTCGTCCCCGCCTTCGAAGCTATCTCTTTCAGCTCAGTCTCTCGTCGGGCGGCAAGAACTAGACCGTGCCCTTTCTTTCCGAGCTGAACAGCCAGGGCTGCACCAATACCGCTGCTGGCTCCGGTGATTACTGTAACCTTCTCCGTCACGGGTTCTTCTCCTCCGATTATTGGGGTCGCAGATCCTTGACCGTCATCATTCTCAATCTCCTAGAGTAAACAATAGCACTTGCAACGGATACCGCGGTCAAGGTTACGACCGTCACGGTGATGGCTAACAGCTGGTCGAGGCTGGAAATGCCCGCGTCGGGAACCAGAAAGAACACCGATACGAGCCAGCCTAACGGGACGGCTATCACCATGGACACTGCTAAGAGTCCCCAGGATTCCCAGAAAAATAGTCGCAGGCTATACCATGCTTTTGCTCCCAAGATTCTCATGACGAGATAGTCGTTGAATCTTCGCGAGAAATTTGTCGTCAGGTAGCTTAGGAGGATTCCGCAGGTGAGGACCAGGGTCAGAATTGGAAGGATGAACAAGTATGACCACGTACCATTGAGAAATTCTAGGTTAGAATTCAAAACCTGGTTCAAGGACCCAACTGTCAAACCATGTTGAGCTGCAAGCTGTTCGACGGCGGCCAAGGAATTCTGGGTGTTGTCTGTCTTGACTAGCAGAAGATTGTATCCGGTCACGTTGAGCAAGCCTTGAACCGACTGAACAGGCGCGTAAAGCACGCGTCCAGCGTTTAGAGGATCAACGACGGCACTTACGACGTTGTATCGGGTTGCTTGGACTCCAACCTGTGCGAGGGTGAACGGCATCTGAACGATTCCACCGACCAGGGAGTCTCCCGCGACGATCGCGGACTGGTTGTCGCGATTGGTCAAGAATCCATCGGAGGTGTACCAGTTGCCGATAACGCTACTCGCGTTCACGCCGACCAGCAAGGCTTGTGCTGAGCCTAGATCGACCTCGGGCACTATCACGTTGTTGTAGTTGCCGCTTGTCTGGTTGGTGATTAGATGGGCCTTGATGTAGCCCTCTGCAGTGCTCATTGTAATTAGACGAGAATCGACTCTTTCGACTCCTGTCGCGGTTCCGAATTCTGCCGCGACCTGGGGGGAGATCATGAAAGTCTGGTTCGTGTAATTGAACGCCGGAATGGGTGTTGTGCTGGAGAAGGCTGTTCCTAGCTTGAGGTATTGGTTGTATACTGCGTTGTTGGCGACCAGTAGAGTGTTGGCCGGCATTGCACGTTGGACATAGTCTCGAGAGGTATCAGATGAGATTAGGGCCCCGGTCAAGACCACGACTGTCAAGAATATGCAGACTGAGATTCTGACAACGCTCCTGTTGAGAGCCCTATCTCTGGAAAGGTTGCGTGAGGCAAGATTGAACGCGGAACCAAACATTCGGACCCTCAGAGGATTCCCGAGGCTCTTGAGGTCCATCCCGGACAGCTGACTTGTCACCGCACTCACAGTGTTGGCCTGGATTATTTTCGAAACCTGGAAACGAGCGGCAGCGTACGAGAGGATGAACGAAGTAAAGGGCACAAGGACGAAGACGGTTACTCCCGCTTCTGGAACCGGACCTACGCGGCCGTACAGGTCGATGGATGGCCATGACCATGCGACATAGATGACCAAGGCTGTTATCGCGCCGACAAGGCAGCTTGCCGTCACGACCAACATTGCCTCAGCGAAGACGTAGGAGAAAAGCCGACGAGGCAGGGCCCCCGCTGCCTTGATCACTCCGATGTCTCTCATCCTCTGATTGAGCATCGATGAGACCAGGTGTGACGTTGATACTACGCCTACAATCACGATTAGCACAAGCGATAGGACCAGGTATCCGAAGAATAGCCAGTCGATCCCAAAAGTTCCTACCGGCGAAAGCGCTACGCCGAGTCTAGTTGCAAGCCCTTGGCCTAAGAGGAGAAGAAAGGTTGTCGAGGTGATCGAAAGAGTCAATCCTAGGAACGAGAGAAATGAGTGGAAGCCTCGGCGACTCAGATTCTTTCCTGCGAAACCCAGCGGCCCTATCAAACGCCCGACACCTGTATTGCTTTGATCAGGTCGACCCTGACTAGATTCTACTTAAGGAAGCTTTCCGCTCGACTTGGACCTGACTCCCCGAGAGTTGAGATGAAGGTGGCGACTGATTCCTCATGACCAGCGGAACCTGCCCGTGGTCATTATATGCAAGCATTCCTCGTGAAATCACTGCTACAGATCATGGCTGCGAACAATCCCAAGGAGAACGTTGTTGGGAAGACGGCGGTAGAGGGAAAGCCCGAGCCGAGTTCAAACTGGGAGACTGGACAGAAGCAGCAAGGCTCAACTGGCGGAGCCAGGATCGAAAGGAAACAAATCCTCACGCTTCTCGTCCTGAGCCTATCCTTAGCGATCATAGTTCTTGACGCGACAATTGTTATTGTCGCGCTCCCGACAATTTCGAAGGACTTTAGCATCTCACTAAAAGACCTCGAATGGATCACGTCCCTCTACGCGCTAGTGTTCGGCTCCTTCCTTCTCACCTGGGGAAAACTGGGCGACGAGTTTGGCCGGAGACGCATCTTCATGGCAGGAATCTCTCTTTTCGTCCTCGGCTCGATCGTCGACGGAGTTTCACAGGATCTTACTCAGATGCTAGTCGGCCGGGTAATCCAGGGATTCGGCGCTGCGATGGCTTCTCCCGCAACACTCGCTATCCTGACCACGACCTTCACCGGCAAGGCTAGAAACATTGCCTTTGGAATCTGGGGTGCGACCGCGGGAGCCGCCGCGGTTCTCGGACCCCTGCTGGGAGGATATTTCACCAGCAACCCTACGTTCACTTGGCGTTGGGCATTCTACATCAACGTTCCAATTGGCGCAGCCGCTCTGATCGGGGCTCTCGTCGCAATAAAGGAGAGCCGGTTCAAGGATCCAAAGTACACTACTGATTATGGTGGACTAGCGCTGATCACTCTGGGACTCTCGGCCCTATTGTTCGGGCTGATCGAAGGTCAGACCTATGGCTGGTTGACTGCGAGCAGCTCCTTCTCTCTATTTGGAGTTTCCTGGCCTTTCACCAATTTTTCTCTACCCGCCTTCTCCATCGTCTCAGGCGTGGTTCTCTTAGCGGCCTTCACATACTACGATATCAGACGCGCTAGGAAGGGTCGGGTACCGCTCTTCGACTTTAGCCTTCTACGATTTCCCGGCTTCAGGTTCGGGCTCTTCACGGTCTTCATCGTTGCAATGGGAGAATTCGGAGCAGTCTTCATCTTCTCCATCTACTTCCAGACCGTCAAGCAGCTGTCAGCAGTTCAAACGGGAATAACCTTCCTCCCCATGGCCATCTCTGTATTCATCTTCGCGCCGATTGCAGGTGTCCTAGCCAACCGTTTCGGGCCAAGGTGGGTGGTGACGACGGGAATGGCGCTGGAAGCGATAGCGTTGTTCAGCATATTCTCGATCACCTCGGTCTCAACTCCAATCTACGACTACTATCCGGTACTCGTTGTGTATGGAGCAGGCGTTGGTCTAGCGATAAGCCAACTGACCAGCGTAGTCTTGCTGAGCATTCCTTGGCAGAAGGCGGGCATCGGCTCTGGAGCCAACAATACTGTCAGACAGGTGGGATCAGCCTTCGGAATTGCAGTCATAGGTGCGGTCCTAGTCGCGATAATCTCTTCTGTAGGTCAGGCCCAGGTTGTCACAGACATTGCGAACCGTTCCCTCCCCGCATCGTCCCAGGCAGTTCTCGACGGTCTCCTCAACGCCGGACTGTCCGGCGGAATAGGCCAGATTCCCCCTGGACTTCCTGTTGGAACTGTGATACAGATCTTTAACGATGCCATCACGGAGGGTACCCGCTGGGCGGCTTTTACAGCGGCGATCTTCGTTTCGTTCGGTGCTCTAAGCTCTTTGTTGATCCCGAACACGCGTGGAAAAACCGACGCTAAGGTCAATCAGGGTGTTAGTTCTCAAGTCTCCGTGAGAATTGAGGGTCGTATGCGGGCGGTAATCGTCGCAGAGTTCGCGGCTATCTTGGGTCTGCTGGCGGCTATCTCCTGGGACTATCAACAGAATGCGTTCACGCAACAATGGTTCACGAACAACGCGTCGCCAATTGGTTATCTACTCAACAACTTTATCGGTACGATCGTCGTAGCAATCATTGGATTGGCACTGATAGGCTGGAAACTGGTCCCGCGCCAACAGGGCTCCAGAGAGCTGAAGCCCAAGAACTAGCGAAGAACCCGGCTCAGATCACGATGAGCTTTACGCTCTTCATCTTCTCTTCCTTCTGAAACGCCTTAGTCATACTCGCAACCTTCTTTCCTTCGCCTTCGACCAGAAACAGCTCCAGGCAGTTGCTGTGGCTGATCTTGTTGTGAATATGCATCTTCACAATATCCTCAAACTCATGCTTCAATTTCGTAATCGGCGCCTCGTTCGACTCATCATGAGTTACCGCGACAACAGCATTAACATGTCCTAAGAGGGAATCCTTCTCCCTTCTATCCTCGATGAGCAATCGGATCGCGGCCCTGACAAGCTCCGACCTCCCGGCGAAGCCACCCGAGTCCTGAATCTCGTCCAGTTCCTTGACCATCTGGTCAGGAAAAGATAGACTAACTATTGTCATGCATTATTACAATTCGCTAGGATAGCTATTAACCTGTTCAAATGGCGCTGGTTGCTCAAGGGACTACTCGGCGCACTCCTCTCTTGTTCATAGCGGGCTTGGTAAACCTGACAACAATGTAGAGAACAAAGACAATTGTTGTGATGTAAAAGCTGACGGGATATAGCGTGAAGAAGGCTATGAAAAGGCCCAGCCATGTTGCGATGAGTGCGACGGCGACGGAGATTATGAGAGCCCTGATTGGGGTCTTTGCTAGTTGTTGAGCTATTGCAGCGGGCGTGACCATCAGAGAGAAGATCAGAAGAACTCCGACAACTTGAACAGCGATGGATGTAGCTACCGCGATCAACAACATGAAGACAATCCCCAATTGAGCAGTGGGCAGTCCCTTAGCTTCTGCGACTTCCTCATCAAGTGAGGCGAAGAGGAGTGGCCGGTAAACGATTGCAACCGCTGCAAGTAGTATGACGGATGCGATAGCCGTGAGCTGAACGCCACAAAGACCGCCACAGCTGAGTGGTTGAGACCAATTGTTGCTGATCGCCAGTATCTCTCCGAACAGGATTGAGTAAGCAAGCTCAGCGTCGCTACCCACGTAAAGGGTGAGGAAGAGGGCGCCTGTGCCGAGAAGGAAAGCAAGGACTAGGCCGATACTGACATCGCGATGCGCGGCTCTAGGGCTGAGTACTGCCATCGAGGTTCCACCAACTGTTGAGAAAAGCAGCAGGCCATAGACGGGGTTGACTCCGAGGACCGCGGCTCCTGCGGCACCTGCGAATCCGATGTGGGAGAGAGAGTGGGCGGCAAATGAGGAACGGCGCAGTATGACGAAGTAGCCGACGATGCCTGCGACGATCGCAACCAGCGTTCCGCCTTCGTAGGCGTTCTGCATGAAAGTGTAATGGAATATCTGTTGCAGGTCTCCGATGAGATCGATCGTGAAGCTCAAGTCTCATGCTCATCCTGTGTATCTTCGATTCCGACGATGGCGAGATTCCCTCTCGAATCGTGTAGCACTTCTATTCGGACTCCGTAGAGTTCGCTGAGATTCGGGCCTGTCAAAACATCAGTCGGTTTCCCTGTAGCTACTTTCCCATTTGCCTTGTACACGACTCTATCGAGATACGGAAGCAGTGGGTTGATGTGATGCGCGATCAGGAGCGCTGTTACTTTTCGCGTTCGCACTATCTTGTTTACAAGTTGTATCAGATCATTTTCGCGTCTGATGTCCAGATTCGACAGGGGCTCGTCTAGTAGTAGAATGTCTGGATTGCTCACCAATGCTTCAGCTAGAAATATCCTCTGAAGTTCTCCTCCCGACAATTGGCCGAGGGAACGATCTGCCAGATCCAAGGCCCCAACTGCTCGTAATGCTTCAGCCGCTGCGTCGCGATCTTCTTGGTGAAAGAGGCCGAATCCCCACTTACTGCCAGAGAACCCGAGTCGCACCAGTTCAATCGCCGCGATGTTAGTGTCGCTGTCGATTGCATGGCTCTGTGGAACGTAGCCAATCTTTGGATTGCCCCGTCTCGGGACTTCTCTGAGTATTTCCAGTCGGCCGCTCAAGGGCTGCAAGAGTCCGAGAAGAAGTCGAAAAAGTGTAGTCTTGCCGGCACCGTTTGGGCCTATTATTGCGACAAACTCGCCGCGGCCGATATCGAAGCTTGCATTGCGCCAGACGCTGTTTCCGCCATAACCCGCTCCCAAGTTCTCGGCTGAGATGGCCGCAGAGTCTGACCCGGTATTGTCCGTAGAGATCACGAGAAGATCGGTGGCATCTTCAAGGGTTTGCTAGCGCGTTGGCGTTCAGTGCGTTCTGAATCTGGATTAGCTCAGCATTCATCCAGGTTTGAAATGAAACGTCAGGAGGCTGAATCGTCTCAGTTACACCAACGATGGGGATTCCATCCTTAGCGGCCTCTGCCTTGAGTGACAGTGTAAGCTGGGTCACCGTCTGTTCATTGTAGACCAGTACTGTCGCGTTTCCTGGCATCGTGCCATTGATGAGTTGTGATTGGAACATCGCATAGTCTGCTGGAGAGGGGTCGTTTCCTTCCGCTACCGCTTTCATAAACTCAGGAGGAGAGATCAGGTTCAGATGACATGCGGTCGCGAGATATTCGAAGATGCTTTCCGTAGATGCAACGGGAGTATTGGCAAATTTCTGGCTGATTTCGGCGATTCGTTGGTTATATTCTCCGAGAGAAGCGTTCAGATCAGTATACTGCTGCCTGTAGTAGGATGAGTCTGCGGAATCCAGACCGACAAGGTCCAGATACATCTGGTGAACTGTCTGGTTTACGTAGCTTGGACCGTACCAGAAGTGGGGGTTGTCGCCTTCCTTCTTACCGAGTAGGTCAGCAACATTCAGCACTTTCTGATGTGGATTGTTATTGGCAGATATGAGTCCAGTGGCCCAACTGTCATATCCCGCCCCGTTGACGATAACATAGTTTGCGTCAGCAATCGCGCGAGCGTCCGCGGCGTTGCTCTCATACGAGTGCGGGTCTGTATTGGGATTATTCACGACACTGGTGACTGAGACGTGGCTTCCGCCCAATTGAGAAACAAGGCTGCCCCAGAAATTCTCGCCTGCGACGACCTGAAGAGTGCTCGTTGGGATCTGACTGGTTTGGAATAGGTTAAGGTACCTGCTGGTTGCGTAGATGCTTCCGACAGTGATCGCAATAATCCCTATGACGAGAAGAATTTGGTAGTTCCGTCTCATACCGGAGAGAGGATGCGCACCCTCTTATTAGGATTACCTGTAATATTAATAATTTCCACCGTAAAACACGTCGTGCATTATTAATGCTGAGGTCGGGAATAGTTCAGAGGCAATCCACGCATTTGGAGGAAGATCTTCTTCCGAAACTGTGACCATTACTGTTTCTTGCCAATCTCAGCACTCAGTCGCAGAAGCGGGGCCATTCATGGTCAGCGAATGGGGAACACCTATTCGAGTTCTAGAAGCCGTCTGACCTCCCAACTTCTGTTGGTCCTGACAATATTGGACCGAAATATCCACAATGCGAGCAATGATACCAAGTTCGGTTTCTTCTAGAGACGATTCCACCATACCATACGCGCAAGTCTTCTGATCCACATCTTGGACATTTACCACTCATCAACTGCTCACCTCAAACACAATGGAGTCGTTGCGGATCATGTCGGTTCTCCTAGGAATTTCTTTAAGAGGGTCACTGACTGCGAGGCCCCGAGCCTCAAGTGTTTCTCGAAACCAGACCGTTTCTGGCGAAGCTTAGATCAAACGCCTTCTTTCTCATGCTCGGAGGCTACGCTTGCGTGCTAGTTGTCTGGTATGCCTACAACGGCGTTCTGTTTCAGTTCTCGCTCGGACTCTGGGCACTGGCATTTCTGCCTGTTACGCTAGTACTGGGCAAGACGAGACAGTTTGCCCGGGAGCTGACACCATTCATAGTTCTCCTGCTCTCGTATGAGGCCCTGCAGGGAGTGGCCGGGTCCCTTGCGATCATTCCAGTCATCCACCCGACCGCATCCTCAGCCACGATAACACCGTATGGTTTCTACCAGGCCGTCCAATCAGCGTTCTTGTCTCCGGACCTCACGGACGTAATGACCTTCTTGTACGGACTTCACTTTCCTCTGATCATAATTGCATCGGTAGTCTTCTGGTATGCAAACCGAACTATTTACAAGAGATACGTCTACTCGCTAGTCGCAGTTTCATATGTCTCTCTTCTCTTCTATATCATCGCACCGTCCGCACCACCTTGGTACAATGGCGTAGTCACGAACCTTCTCGCAAGCACGAGCTCGCAGGCAGGATCCTCAGGAATCATCGGGGAATTCGCAAAGATCGGAAGCATGATAGAGTCGGACAAGTTCGCGGCCTTTCCAAGCCTCCACGCAGCCTATGCAGTACTCTTCGGCTACTTCACAATCAAGCTCAAGAAAATCTATGCCGTAGTAAGCGTCCCTATTGTAGGTGGAATACTCTTCTCAACAGTCTACCTGGGCCAACACTATATCATAGACCTAATCGGCGGCACCGCTGTCGCCGCATGCTGCGTGTTCATTATGACGCGGACCATTAGACGACAAGTAGAGCCAGCAATCACGATAGAGTCGTCACGCCTTAGCTCAGGGAGCAGCCTCTGACCGATTGATACTCGGACAGCCGGATTCTTTACGGGGTCGACTGTTTCGCGGAGAATCTCTCCGAGGATCGAGTTCTCGCCTTAGCAGCCTCTACTTCTCGATTCTTTGAAGGTGAACTGGACTCAAGAGAACGAAGCAGACGAGTGGAGGCCATGGCTATCTCGTTAACGGCAACCTCGAAAGCATCTTCGTTCGCCTTTGACGGCTTGCCAAATCCGCTGATCTTTCTCACAAACTGTAGTGAGGCATCATGAATCTCTTCTTGAGAAGCTGGAGGATCAAAGTTGAACAAGGGCCGGATGTTCCTGCACAATGCCGCTGACCATCTGAGCAGAACCTCATGTAGTTGAAAGACGTTCCTCTATCCTAACATTGGACTTGGAAACCATTGATGTAGAAAGCGCTGCCGATTGGCGTGCATGGCTGAGAAACAATCATCTCAGCAACGAAGGAGTCTGGCTAACATTCCATCGAAAAGCGCTCGCCAAGCCCACGCTCTCTTACGAAGAAGCAATCGAAGAGGCATTGGCTTTCGGCTGGATAGATAGCGTCATCAAGAAAATAGACGATCGACGGTATGCTAGAAAGTTCACGCCAAGACGGCCAGGGAGCATATGGTCTAGTTCAAACATCGAGAGAGTAAACAGGATAGGCCGAGAGGGAAGGATGACAAAATGGGGCCTCGACGTCTTCGAGAAAAGACCGGACAAAATCTCTCTACTAGAGAAATTCAAGACAGAGCCAATCGAAAGCCCCAAGGACCTGTTGAAAGCCTTGAAAAAGAACCGGGTGGCTTGGGCGAACTTCCAACATTTCACCCCGAGCTATCGCAAGAGGTATCTCATGTGGATCTCAGGGGCCAAGAGACCAGAGACAAGACGCAAACGGATCGATGAAGCCGTCCTCTTGATCTCGCGAAACGTGAAAGCGCTGCTCAAGTGACAGTCTCATGTAAGACTGATAAGGTCCAGAAGCTAGCTTCGAAGAAAATGGAAACCGTACAGGTCAACGATGTCGCTCTAGCTTATGCCGAGACTGGAAAGGGACCCGACATAGTCTTCGTACACGGAATACCTACCGATTATCGAGCATGGGACGATCAGATCGGGCCCTTCTCAGCGACGAATCGAGTGATAGCCTACAGCAGACGACACGCCAAGCCCAACAATAACACTGGAAGCCTGAAAGAAAGTACGATCGAAAACAATGCACAGGATCTCGAAGGGCTAATCCAGAAAACGACTTCTCCGCCGATCAATTTGGTCGGTCACTCCTATGGAGGGTTCATCGCGGCCTATCTCGCTGCCTCTCGTCCCGGACTCGTACGGAAACTGGTCCTGGTCGAGCCGGGAATCACCTCACTACTTGTAAAAGACCCAGAGAGCCGCGCACAGGCGATATCTCTACTCTTACGCTCTCCCTCAACCGCACTGGCTGCAAGAAAATACATCGCCCAATACTACAACCCGTTGCTAGAAGCATATCGCAAGGGAGACTTGGACAGTGCTCTGGATTATTTTCTAGACGGACTCATGAACAAGGCCGGAGCACTTAGACGACTTCCTCAGAAAGTCCAGTCGATGGTGAGAGACAACGCTGTTACAATCGGCGAGATTGAAGCGAAGCTTCCTCTTTTCACCCCGAAAGAGGCTAGACAAATCGCCGCACCCACACTTCTCGTCAACGGTACTAACGGGACGAAGATTTTTCGCGCTATTAACAGACGATTGGCGAAGTCGATTCCGAACAGCGAAACCGCAATGATTCCTCAATCATCACACTTCCCACACTTCGAAAACCCGGAAGGCTTCAACGAGAAGTTACTAGGGTTTCTCGCCAGAAACTAGAAGGGCTGGGTCCGCAAGAAAGTCTGCGCCGAACACGCCTAAAGTGCCGCCCCGGATGTTGTATAGACGTTCGACCCCTTAGTCCCAGGGAAGACCCACCGCTGCAATCATGCCTAGAGCTCCGGCTTCAGTGGCAGCAGCGGCGAGCGGCGGCCTAGCAAGTCCGCCTCCTAGGGGAGCTTGTTGAATGGGACTCTTGCAACCAGTAAGCTCAGTAACCGGGTCCTGAGCACGATAATATTGGACCGCTTCGACCCATTATCAAGATAAGACTCTGACCATCGAACCTCACAGACCATGCAAAAATTCCAATAACCGCCAGTCATAGAGGGCTGGACTATGTTGGTTGAAACTCTGGACAAGCTGGAAAACGAGGTCTTTCAACACCTGTTCGAGCTCTCCCCCAGGGACGCTATTTCGCTAGGATTACATGACTACGACGGGAAACTTCCTGATCTTTCGCGCGAAAAGATCAGCGCGTGGGCGTCAAAGGCGACGACCATCCTCAACCAGATCCGCGCCGTGGAGAAGTTAAGCCTTGACCATGGGAGAAGGCTGGACTCGGTCTATCTCAAGAACCTGATCGAGAGATCACTCTTCGACATAGAAGAGCTACGCTCCTATTCATCCAGGCCCAACGTGTACACTCGACAGCTTAGTACCGTCCCATATGTTTCTCGAGATTACGCGCCCATCGAAAAGCGCATCATGGCACTCAACCATCACCTCGCAAAGATTCCAAGATTCCTAGAACATGCCGAACAGAACCTGGACAAGACCCTCCCGAAACCGATCCTCGACGTGTCGGTGTCTCAAGCGAATGGAGTCATCCGAGACCTTGAAGGCCAAGCGAGTCTAGAGGCGGCGAAGTCAAGCCATGCAACACAGATCGAGTTCAAGAAAGCCAAGAAAACAGCCGAAAAAGCTATCAGAAACTTTGTCCAATTCTTGAAAGAGCACGGCTCGACGACCCAGTTCGCAATAGGAAGGGAGAAGTTTCAGCAAATTCTATTGATGAACGACAAGCTCAAGCAACCACTTGAGGAAACCCTTCAACTTGCGCTGGACGATCTCGAGGCCAATCTGGAGCGTCTCTACGAGACCAGTGAGCAGCTGAGCAAGGGCGAGAAGATCGAAAAAACCCTCGACTCCATCCAGAGGCATCATCCGACGTCGAGGAATCTCGTCGACGAGACAACTAAAATGCTCGACGAGCTGCGACAGTTCATTATTCAGAAAGACATTGTTTCCTTGCCAGCTAAGACTAGTTGCCGAGTTGTTCCCACGCCAGCCCTGATGCGAGCCACGACGACCGCGGCGATGAACTCGCCAGGACCGTACGAGAAAGAAGGGTTGGAGGGACTCTACTATGTGACTCCGGTTGAGGAGGATTGGAGCGAGAAGAGGAAGGAGGAATGGCTGGGACACTTGAACTACACAACCCTCAAAGATATTTCAATCCACGAAGTCTATCCCGGACACTATACTCATCGAATGTTTCTCAGCCATTTCGCCAAGACTATGGCTAGGAAATGCTACTGGAATACGGCCTTCGGTGAAGGCTGGGCCCACTATTCTGAGGAGATGATGCTCGACCAGGGCTACGGCGACTTGAAGCTGCGATTCATCCAGTTGAAAGAGGCTCTCCTACGAGACTGTCGATTCATCGTCGCATTCAGAATGCACACCCAGGGAATGAGCGTTGACGACGCCAAGACGTTCATCATGGAGAACGCCTTCATGACCGAACAGCCAGCGGCCCGAGAGGCACTCAGAGGCACCTTCGACCACTCATACTACGGCTACACCCTCGGAAAACTGTTCATCAAGAAAGCACGACAAGGATTCTACCAAGCGCATCCATCAGCACAAATCAGAGATTTTCACGACAAGCTTCTGAGTCTCGGCCCAGCACCGGTCGGCCTGATAGAAGATCTCGTCGTTGCTTAGGACAGAATTGTCTGATGCTAATCTAAAAAGATGGGACTACACTCTTCCGAAAAATAATCCCTAGCACATCTAGCTAAAGCTGGCAGCAGCAATTGCAACATCAGCCATGTTCACCACACCATCATGATTGAGATCCGCAAGCGGATTCCAGTTCGGACTGGCTGGCGTGGTCAAATAGCAAGCGGCGATGCTCGCGAGGTCTACGATGTTAACGGTTCCATCTCCGTCCAGATCTCCGAGCATGTTCACGCGTAACGGGATAGTCAGTAGTTGTGAGAGGGGTCCGTTAGATGCGGTTATCGTAACTGTATAGTTTCCGAGTGAAGTTGATTTGCTGGTCGTAATGTTGAGCGTGATGCTCAAGTCCGAGCCACTGGAGAGATATTGACTCTGGCCGCCTAGCGTAGCAGTTACGCCTGTTCCGTTGACTGTTGTTCTCAAGTCCACCGATCCTGCGAATCCGGAAAGACTTGCCAGAGTGATAGTCACGTTTTCAGAGAAGGTCTGCATTATCGAGACGCTCTTCGTGCTGGTCCAGATTGCGAAGCTCGAATTTGTCATCACCGGAACGGTCTGTAGCAGGCACCCCCATCCGACAAGGTTACTGGTACACTGCACTGCTCCAAAGAGCCCTGCGCCTGGAGTGTTTGTCCAGCTTCCCGCGGGCCACCAGACCCAGTTGATACGTTGTGGACCGTTACTGTTGTAAAGGTTGACAAGTGCTTGTATGAAATGGAAGGTTACGACCGTATAGCCCGCGCTTCCAGTCAGCACCGTGTCCGGGGCGCATGAGGCAGGGCACAGCGGGTCTGTGCCCCCTTCAGTATTCAATGCGGGCCAGCCAGTATTGGATACACCTGAAAGTACTGCCTGGTAGTATTGTTGGGCCAAGCTGTCCGCCGTTGCGTTAGTCCATTGGCCGGAGTATGATCCATAGTCCATGTAGCTGTGAAGACTGACGAATATGCGGCCCCCTTGTGACAGTGTTCCAAGCGGGTCAGTTACGGTCGGATAGCCTTGCGACATGTAACTGAAACTGCAAGCATAGCTGCAGAGATTCTGTACAACTATCCAGTTAGTATTGCCCAGGGATCGTGTCTGGTTAATCCACTCCTGATAGGCGCTACTGAGATACGTGACGCATGATGCGTCGTCTGAACACGGCGCTGTTGGACACGACGAGGGACTGTTCGTGCAGTCTAGCGTAGGCTCGTTCTCTGGCTCCCAGATAATCTGGGAGTACAAGGGACCAATTTTCTGA
>JAJPJY010000032.1 GCA_021323995.1 bacterium
AAGACTGTACTGTTGTAGGCGATTGATCTGAGGTCGGTCATATGAATTACCCTGTTTGAGTTGCTCGGGTCTTGTAGCATGAAGTTGCTCTTGGATTGAGTTGAAGCGCCGGTGGAGGTGACGGTTATCTCGCTAACCTGCGTATACATTCCACGGGGTGTAGGGGCAGCTGAAGTCCCATTCCATGAAAAGACGAACGAAAGTACGACGTTATAGCCCACGTATTGCATTGGCACATTTATGCACACACTCTCAGGGCAGCCTGCTGTCGCGTTCGGTCGGAATTGACCGAGAGTGTTGTAGAAATTCCTCGCGATCAAAATTGTACTATTCGGGTTGGCCAACGAGAGCGTATAGTTAGCGCTGGTTCCTCTTGTGATGTTTCCAAAAATATCAAAGTTTACGTTGACGAGTGACGGGACGGGGAGCGTCCAGTTCACTGCCTCTTTGCCGGCAACCATTCTTTGCGCAGTGATGTTGAATCTGAATCCGCTGTTCGGGATCGGAGTTTTGTTGGTTGTACTTGTGACGGTATTGAGGAAGGTAAAGGTGGTGTTTGCCGGGTTTGGTGGAGGGGTAATGAGCGGGTTGGTGGAGTTTCCGGTATACAGATTGGCTTGTGCGATTGTATAGTTGAAGGCTGTCAGCGTCCCATTTTGTGGGTCCGGAACGATCGGTAGTAGACTATTGCTCATTGCGTTATGAGAGGTAGCTTGGGACGGCCAGTTCGATGGAACTAAACCAAGCCCGGCCACGAGGATAAGCAGAACGATCGCAGAGAAACGGATCAACAAGCTTCACGTAGCTAAATTGACGGTTCGCTCGCCGAGATTCTAATTAACCTTTGTAACAGCAATAGGCAGAGGGGTCAGAAGACTAGCGGCTCGTAGGACCCGCCAGAAATTCAACGATCGCTATCAGCGTTTTGGCGGTGGAGACACAAGTACGACATTGTCTCCTCGCACGATTATTGTTCCGAGTTTCTTGGTTGAGTCGGTATTCGTTACGTCTTCTGCTTCTTCTAGAACTAAGTTCATGTGTTGGTCGAAGCTGTAGAGTCTTCCTCTGACGCTGCGGCCTCCCTTGAGCTGGACTAGGACGACCTTGTTCAGGCTTTCTTCGAAAATCTTTGCTGCAACATCAGACATTCAATGTTCAACTGCGGGAAGTGAGGGGACCGGGCGCTGTACGCTTTTTAAAGATTAGCTCAGCCCCTGTTTCAACATGACCGTCAGAACTATTCTGAAGGATCGGGATGCTAAACCCTTGGTCGAGGAACTCAACCGGATTCCGGGTCTCGGGCATCTTTCCCACAAGTCAAGGGTCGAGACGGAAGAGGTGAAAGGTTCAGAGATTGTTTTTGTCGACGGTCAACCTATCGCCTTCAAGCGGGACACGCTTATGGTTCCAGTACTAACGAACAGCTCAGCCTTGGAAAGACTGCCCCGAGTCACCGTGGACATGGGCGCAGTTCCGCACGTAGTAGGAGGAGCCGATATCATGGCACCCGGGGTACGAAAGGTCGAGGGTAGTTTCGGGCCGAAAGAACTTGTAGTTGTTGTTGATGAAAAACATGGTAAATCTCTGGCGATTGGCGTTGCGCTTTACGATTCCGTCGCATTAGCTGCTACCAAGAAGGGTAAGGTGATTACGAACCTACACTACGTGAGCGATGTCATATGGGAGACTATCAAGCCCGCGGCGGTGTGAGGCCTCTTCTACGTTTTCTATCGAATCTGGTCAGGTAACTCTTTAAAGTCGCACTGATGTGGTTTCGATCGCGTTTCCCTCTACATCTGATGTTTCCATATGGCGCACTCTCCTCTTTACGTGAAAGCTCTTCCTCTTCAGGAACTGGATGATGTAGACTCAATAAAGACGGAGATTGGTGACGGGAATATTTTGATCGTGCGAATTACGCCGTTGGCGAAGAAGAGCGTTGACGAGACAAAACTAGCCATTACCGAATTGACTGATCATGTAAAATCGATCGGTGGTGATATTGCGCGGCTTGGCGAGGAGAGAATTGTGATTACTCCGCCAGGAGTCAAGATCTGGCGACGAGAAACAGCGGGGTCCGAGTCAGCGATCGCGGCGCCTCTACAGAAAGAGACTTTGCCAGGGACCGGCTAGCGTAACCTTAACGACTCTAGTACGTCTGGTACGACGGTCTTTATCCCGAATATTCGGTTGACGTTCTGCGCGAAGATGTCAGACTTTCTTCTCTCACCGTGATTGACTATGATCTTGGTCGGCTTGGGCATCATCCGCTTGATGAATCCCATAAGCTGGTTCCTGTCGGAGTGGCCTGAGAATCCCTCGATCGACTCGACTCGCATGTTGCACTTCACCATCTCCATCTTTCCATCGGGACCAAAGAGCGACACTTCCTTTAGCCCATTCTTGATCCTGTTGCCGAGGGTTCCTTCCACTTGGTAGCTCACGTAGGCGAGAGTGTTCCGGGGATCGGGAGCTAGTCGTCTGAAATAGTCGATCGCCGGACCCCCCTCCATCATTCCGGACGTGGCGATTATTACGCAGGGTCCTCCGGCGACGATCTCGTCCCTGTCGCCAGAATGGGTGACAGGATGGAAGTATTCCGACTGAAACGGGTTAAGGTCCTGGTGTAAGATTTGGTCCTTGATGTCCCTGACGAGGTATTCAGGGAAGGCGGTATGTATTGCGGTCGCCTCGTTTACCATTCCCTCGATGTAGATTGGTAGTTCACGGAGGGCGCCGTTCTTCATGTACGCGTCGAGGACGAGCATTATCTCCTGGGCACGGCCTACTGCTGGGACTGGGATGAGGACCTTGCCGTTCTTTTCAGCGGTCTCGTTGACGATCATGACGAGTCTGCCCTCAACGCCTTCTCGGTCAGGCATGATGTCTTCCGGTCCACCGTAGGTGCTCTCGATGATCAGTGTCTCGGCCCGTGGGAACTGGGCCATGGCGGAGTCGAGCATCATTGTTCTTCCGAACTTGAAGTCAGCACTGTACACGATGTTGTGGAGGCCTTCGCCGATGTGGAGGTGTACCATGGAGCTTCCGAGAATATGGCCTGCGTTATGAAGTGTCAGCTTAATGTCAGGAGCAACATCCGTAACTACATTGTAGCGTAGCGGTACGGTGTGCGTTACGACTTCTCTGACGTCCTTCTGGTCGTAGGGAGAGTGTTCTCCTTCGCGGCTGTGCACGTCGAGATAGTCCAGCTGGTGAAGCGTCATCAGAACCTGTGTCGGTTCGGAGCAGTATATCGGACCGTCATAGCCGTACTTGTAGAGGAATGGAAGTATTCCGCAATGATCGAGGTGAGCGTGTGAGACCACAACTCCGTCCAGTTTTTCAAGGTCGAACTCGTCGGTGTCAAATCTCGGATAAGCATGGGAAGGGTCGTTTGCTCCCGGGTTTATCCCACAATCGAGAAGCACGGTGCTGTCGCCGGCTTGGATGAGCATTGCTGCTCGTCCAACTTCGTGGAACGCGCCTAGTGTGATGAGTCGGACGTAGCCTGCTTTGCTGAAGGTGGGCCGGAAAATTCTCTCGCCCACGTCCCTCAGAATACGACTGCGCTCCTCACTCTCTGTGTGGAGTATGTGTCGTGTGCTGGCAATGATCTTAGAGTGAAGGGGGGGCGCGCGTAGGATTCGCGGAC
>JAJPJY010000113.1 GCA_021323995.1 bacterium
ATTTTTGATGAGAGGAATCATATGCGAGGCGACTGTCGAATAGTACTGGATGACGTCGGCCTTGGTGATCTTCTCCCGTTTCCACATCAGCTTGTCGAGGTTCGAGACGCTTACGGTCCTTCCGTCGACCACGACAATGTCAGTGATTTTCTTCAACCAGACAATCCCTCTCTCGACCGAATCATCAACCGGCTAGCAACGCTCATATCCGACTTGGCCTAGGAAAATAACATTCTCGGTTACTCAGGAGATAGATGGTATGGCTCCAAGGCCAATATGGAAGGGCGCGATAAGCTTCGGCCTAGTCAGTATACCGGTCAAGACCTACGGTGCCATTTCCGAACACAAGACAGGCCTACGGCTCATGTGCCCCCGAGACAAGAGCCCCCTACAATTCAAGCGCGTCTGTCCCAAGGAGGGCAGGGAGGTTCCCTGGGAAGAGGTCATAAGAGGATACGAAGTCCAGAAGGGAAAGTACATCCCGATCACGCCGAAGGAACTCGAATCCTTAGAGCTGAAATCGGGAAGAATGGTCGACATCTTCCAGTTCGTAGACGCGGAAAAACTCGACGCTGTCTACTATGACAACAGCTACTATCTCGTCCCGGACGAGCATGGCGAGAAGCCCTACTATCTGATGCTCGGTGCTCTGGAACAGAACAACAAGGTCGCGGTCGGCCGCATAGTTCTGCATGAGAAAGAACACCTCGTCGCGTTACGACCGTACGAGGGAGCGATCCTCATGACAACACTCCACTACACTGACGAGGTTCGGACGCCTCGCGACTTTGAAGAGTTGAAGAAACCGCCTGAGGTGGAGAAGGAAGAGCTTGAACTGGCAGGACAGTTGATCAAGATAATGAAGAAACCTTTCAACTTCAAAGAATACCGCGACCGATACCAGGAAAACCTGATGAAGCTCGTCGAGGCCAAAATGAAGGGTAAGGAAGAAGTCATAGAACTCCGGGTCCCCGAGATCAAGCCGACCAAGAATCTGATGGAAGCTCTCAAAGCGAGCATCAAAGCACAAGACAAACGATGACGCTCTTCCAAGAGCGTCCGATATCTCCGATGATGGCGAAGACTGGAGAACCCTTCGACTCACCCAATCATATTTTCGAAACAAAATACGATGGTCTTCGAGCCATCCTCTATTTTCAAAATGGAAAGCTTGAACTTCAGAACCGGAATCTTCGAGATGTCACGATGGGCTACCCTGAGATAGTCCAGTCGTCGAACTTGATCAAGGCCGGCAAAGCCATCATTGATGGGGAAGTTGTCGTTCTCAACGAGAAGGGTCTTCCAGACTTCGGCAGGATGCAGACGAGGTTTGGGCACAACGATAGGACCGCAGTCGAGGCAGTCCGCGTCGTAAACCCTGCAACGTATGTCGCATTTGATCTCCTACACCTAGATGGAAGAGATATCATCAACGATCCCCTTCTTCAGAGAAAGGAAAGATTGCGAAAGATCCTGAATGAAGGTCCGCATATGATGTTTGGTGAACACTCTGAGAAGAGGGGCAGGGAGTTTTACGCGAACTTGCTCGAACTCGGTTTCGAGGGAACAATTGCAAAAGAGAAAGACTCACAATACCTTCGAGGAGTTAGGAGTAGTACCTGGGTCAAGGTCAAAGGCACTCAGACCATGGATGCGATCGTCGTAGGCTACTCTGCGGGAGAAGGGGCACGTACTCCTACATTCGGCTCACTGATCATGGCAATGTACGACAAGAATGGCAAGCTGGTTCACGTCGGTAATGTTGGCGGCGGATTTAACGAAAAAGCGTTGGAGGAGATCCGGCCAAGACTCGACAAGCTCGCGACGAAGACTCCTCTCTTACAGGGGCCGATAGATGCTCCTACACCTGTTGTCTGGGTCAAGCCGCGAATCGTGGCTGAGGTGCTCTACGCGAACTTCACTAGGGACCACAGGTTCAGATTTCCACGGTTCCAACGTTTACGCCCGGACAAAAGTCCTGAAGAGTGCGTGCTGGACGAAGATATAATACCCCGATAGGGCAAATGTCAATAACAACGATGTCGGTGACCGAGATCCGTACTGTTCGCATGCCCTCATGCAACTGGTGCGGACGCATGATACTACCCCGCGAGGGAGCGGTCCACTTCCAATGCCCACAATGCGGCGAAGTCACAATATGGCGCTGCGAGAAATGCCGAGGCTTCGGACGACCCTACAAATGTCAAAAGTGCGGTTTCACCGGACCATAGATCGCCTTGACCCAAGTTCTGGTCTCGATCAAGATATTCCCAACTGATGCTCCCGCGGACATGCCTTTGCTCAAAGACAAAGTCAGGAAAGCGTTGGAGGGCAAAGCTACAATCTACAAGTATGAAGAGGAGCCGGTTGCGTTCGGTCTCGTCGCCCTCGTCGCTCACGTGCTCGTACCTGAAGATGCGCAAGGCAGAATGGATGAGGTTGAGGAGTTGTTGAAGGGAATTAGTGGAATTAGCGAGGTCCAAGTCATGGTTTCGCGTCGAATCGCGTAATACTTACTCTTCGGTAATTAAGTAACAGGAATCTTAAATAACGAATAATGTTCCAGTCCTATCGACAATGGGTCTAAGACTGACGCTACAGAACGACGAAGGGGTCTTGCTAGACCTCCCACTACGCGAGGCTGATTGGACCTCTCGGACGAAGGAGCTTGTAATGAGGGAGTTGGGCGATTCGGAGGCAGACATGGACAGTTTATGCGAAATATGCGACTTTTTCTCGAACAAAAGACGCGTCCAGATGGTCAACCACCTGGTCAGGAACTGCAACAATTCCGCTTCGTTTACCGATCTTCTCAAGGTGGCAGTAAACCCGAAGTACATCTCTGATCTTGTCAACCGGTCTCCGGAGAGAGGTCTGATTGTAAAGGAGGGTAGGGGCTACAGCCTCAGCCCTCTGGGACTAGGAAGCTTCCTTTTGCTATCCCTAGCCACTCGAAAGTTACTCAAGGGGACGGATTCCACTATTGATGACGATAAGTCTTTTGAGGAGAGGTAGCCAGTTGCCTGTTTGGAGTATTACCTTAGGAGGCACCAGCGCCCGTCTTCTCGCTAGGGACTTGCCCGTTTACGAGAGTATGGAGTTGAGCCGATAACAATGTCGAAAGAAGTACAGCTTCGAGTAGCAGATGCGAAACAGAGAGACGTTGGCCACGGCAAGGTCCGCATCGACAACGAGACGATGCAGAAATTGGCCATAACAGCAGGCGACTTTATCGAAGTTCACGGCAAACGGACGACTGTTGCGATAGCCTGGCCAGCCTATGCAGAGGACCAGGGACAGGAGATTGTCCGGATGGACGGACTATTGCGGAGGAATGCGGGTGTAGCCCTCAACGAGTATATCACGATCAAAAAGGCTGAAGTCAAAGATTCTCAGACAATAGTGTTCGCGCCGACTGATGTCCGGCTGAGCGTCGACGAAGAGTTCGTCGGATTCGTCAAGCGCCGTTTCATGGACATGCCGTTTGTCGAGGGCGACATGACCCTCCTCAGCATCTTCGGCAGCGCAGTGCCACTAATCGCGACTAGGACCCGGCCTCATGGACCAGTCAAGATCACAGAGTCTTCAGTCGTTCAGGTGATGAGTGAGCCGACGCCCGAGAAGAAGGGCATACCGATCCTCACCTACGAGGACATCGGAGGACTGCACAGTGAGATTCAGAGAATACGGGAGATGGTCGAGCTCCCCCTACGTCATCCTGAACTCTTCCAGCGGTTAGGCATTGAGCCGCCGAAGGGAGTGTTTCTCTACGGACCGCCTGGCTGTGGAAAGACACTGTTGGCGAAGGCTGTGGCCAACGAGTCTGATGCAAACTTCTACGTGATCTCGGGTCCTGAGATCATGTCAAAGTTCTACGGCGAATCAGAGGCGAGGCTGCGCGAGATCTTCCAGAAGGCACAGGAGACAGCGCCGAGCATCATATTCATCGACGAGATGGACGCGATAGCGCCGAAACGGGAAGAAGTGACTGGCGAGGTCGAGCGACGTGTCGTTGCTCAGCTCTTGTCATTGATGGACGGTATGGGCGCTCGTGGAAACATCATCGTTATCGGAGCTACTAACCGGCCGAACGCTATTGATCCTGCGCTGAGAAGGCCGGGACGTTTCGACCGGGAGATCGAGATAGGTGTCCCTGACAAGCTGGCCAGGTACGAGATTCTACAGATTCACACTAGGACGATGCCGCTCGCGTCTGATGTGGATCTTCACCGGTTGTCGGATATTTGCCACGGCTATACTGGGGCTGATGTCTCATCGCTCTGCCGAGAGGCGGCTATGAAATCGCTCCGGCGATATCTTCCAGAGATCAACCTGGAAGAGGAGCGGATTCCAAGCAGTATACTGGAGAAGATGGAGGTTAACATCGAAGACTTCACCAACGCTTACCGCGAGATCACGCCCACCGCGATGCGCGAGGTCTACATCGAGGTTCCAAGCGTTGCATGGGCCGATGTTGGCGGACTGACCGATGTAAAGCAGGATCTTCAGGAGGCTGTCGAGTGGCCATTGAAGAAGCCGGAGGCGTTCAAGCGTGTCGGAATTAGA
>JAJPJY010000110.1 GCA_021323995.1 bacterium
ACATCGTTCTTCTCAAGACCCATGGACAGGCCTCTTTCACCCACAATATTATTGTGGCCGAGGAGAACACCAAAGTCAGCTTCCTACAGGAAGCCTACTCCCGACTAGGCATGGAGCGTCAGGGTTCAGCGCTCTACAGCGAGGTCACCGAGGTCTATCTGGGCGAGGGAGCGGAGGTCAACTTTGCAAGTATCCAAGATTTTGAGGGAGACGTTCACTCTGCAGTCAATCGAAGGTCAATCGGTCTGAAGGATTCTCGGATCAACTGGACTGTGGGACATATGGGAGGTGGGACGACGCGTTCTAGGATGGACAGTGTTCTCGATGGTCCCGGAGCGACAGCTGAGGATGTCGAAGTTGTTTTCGGCTCGGAGTCGCAACGTTTCGATGTCGTGACAGATCTAACGCATCAGTCTACGCACACGACGGGGCATGTTCTGGCTCGCGGGGTTCTTAGGGATAGTGCTCGTGCGATTTTCAAGGGAATGATCAGGATCAGCGAGGGAGCCAAGAACTCCAACTCATATCTTGCCGAGCATGCAATGATCCTGAGCAAGAAAGCGAGAGCGGATGCGATCCCCGGCTTGGAGATCTTCACAAACGAAGTGAAGGCGACCCACTCAGGGTCTGTGAGCCAGGTAGACGAAGAACAAATTTTCTATCTAATGTCAAGGGGTCTCACTCATAGTGAGGCTCAGAGGATGGTTATCCTTGGATTCCTCCATCCAGCAGTCAAGCGAATCCCGCTCAGATCTGTTAGAGCAACAATCCAGTTTCTTATCGACGAGAAATGGGCTGGAAGAGGTGGGCTGATTCCACCAAGGGTCGAACAGCTTCCCGAGTTTGAGGAGGAGCCGGAAAAGGAGGCTGTGGAAGCGGACCTTTTCGAGAGGCACTATAAGTACCGGTAGGGATACACGCTCTGGGAACCCTCATCCGCGTAAGCTCATTCTCCGAGCTTCCGCCGGGAGCAATGATAGGAATCGAGCATGACGGAAAACGGATCTTGATTGCTAATTTAGAAGGAAAACTTCACGCGTGGGACGGAACTTGCACTCATGAGGAAGCGGATCTCTCGACCGGATTCCTTAATGGAGAAGAAGTCACTTGTCCGCTTCATCTGTCCCGGTTCAACTTGTTGACTGGAGAGGCGGTCAATCCTCCCGCCGAAAAACCTCTGACAAAATACGAGGTGAAAACCGAGAATGGTCAGATATTTGTTGAGCTCGACCAATAATTGAAAAGGCGAGAGCACTAAATAACGACTACAGGACCCGAGTGGCTGTTTCGCCCTTTGCAAGGGACGCTTAATCCCGAACTGGTCAAGTTAGCGGCAGAATCTGCCCAGGACGAGTATGCAGACCGTTCGGTCTATCTTGCACTTGCCCATCGTGAGAAAAACCCAGCTTTCAAGAAAGCACTTGAGGATATTGGGAATGGTGAGCAGTCTCATTACGAATTCTGGAAGACCTATGCTCCCGATGTCAGGGTGTCGGCAAAGCGACTGAGGATGTACGTCATAGTCTTTCTGCGACTCATACTCGGACTAACTTTCACATTGAAACTTTTAGAGAAGCATGAAGGTAAACTTCACGAACGATACAGGAAGCTCGCCGAGTACATTCCTCCACCGGATATGGCTCGCTTTCAGGCGATGATGGATAGTGAAGAGCGCCAGGAAGATCTCTTGATCGGAAAGATCAAGGAGAACCGGGTGAAGTACATGTCATTCATCGTGCTCGGTCTTGCTGACGCAGTCGTTGAGATATCCGGCATCCACGCCGGGTCTCTGGGAATATACGGCCAAACCAGGCTCGCTGGGCTCGCCGGGATAATCGCGGGCCTAGCTGCCTCTATAGCCATGGCATCTGCAGCCTACGCCCAAGCCAAGCAGGGTTTCGAAGGCTCTGCCAAATGGTCTGCCATATACACCGGGGTCTCATACATGTTCACAGCCGTCTTGCTCGCAGCTCCTTACTTTCTCACTGAGAATATGGGAGGTGCGCTCGGGACCTCGCTAGTGATTGGAGTCATTCTAGTCGCGGCGATGACCTACTATGACACGGTAATCTCTGCGCGGCCCTTCAGACGCCAGTTCTTTGAAATCGCCGGAATAATTCTGGCTGCGAGCCTCGCACTCTTTATAGTTGGAACACTGGTTGGACAATACTTAGGCATACGGATAGGCTAGATACGGTCAAGAAGAGTTACAACTTTCGCGATCGCACCGGGCACTGGCGCTCGCCTGAGGCGGATTTCCATCTACGCCAAGTGGACGGTCGATTTTCCATCCCAGTTTCTTTCCGCGAATGTTTTTCCCCTCCCATCTACACACGGAAGCATACTTGCAGTCCGCCACTGCTGTGGACGTGGTTCAGGTTGAGGATTCTAGGCGAGTCCAGATTCTAGAATTCGTCAAGGCCAATCCCGGCGTGCACCTGCGAAGAATCAAACTAGAACTCAACTTGGCGATGGGAGTTCTCCAGTACCATCTCTATAGACTCGAGAAGGATCAGATCATAATCAGCCATAGACGCGGACTGTACAAGAGGTTCTACCCGAGACTGGATTTCAATGTCAACGAGCAAGAGATTCTTGGCGTTCTGTTTCAAGAGACAGACAGAGACCTGTTGCTATATCTTCTGAAGACGCCAGATGCAACTCAGAAGGAGCTGTCTGAGTTTGCCCGCGTGTCCGCGTCCTCGATAAGCTGGCATATGAAGAGACTGGTTAATTCAGGACTTGTTGAGGCGAGACGCCAGAGTGGCTTCGTCTACTATATGGTCAAGGGTGACCCGGCCAAGATCCTGGTGCTTGTTAAGAACTATCATCCGCGAATTTGGGAGCGTTGGGCTGATAGGCTGGCGGACCTGCTAGCATGATAGCCGTTCAACTATCTGGCCTGGCTGACCAGATCACTCTTACTGATCCTCGAGAGATACTGGACATAGGCACTGGACTCTTTGCTCTGATCCTTTTCTCAGTCTCGATCTACGCATGGCATTTGAGAAAGCAGACGTCTCTAGTTATCGTCGCGCTAGGCTTTCTCATGTTCTTTTCGAGAACAATCATTAAGGAATTACTGTCATCAATCCCGGGAGCAGACGTGATTGACGACACGCTTGTCTTCGCTGCGCTAGCTCTTTTCTTCCTAGCTATTGTCGTGAGGCCAAGAAAAGACCTCACAAAGGATGAGACTGACACATGATCTTGAGGTAACTTGATTCTCCGCATAGACTTGGTCAAATCTCGGAATGGTAAGGATTCTCTTTAGAGAAGAGCATATTGACAAGTGTACCATGACGCCTAATATTCGCACCTAGTCTTCCTTCAGAAAATGACAATGCGGTCCGTCGGGCCGTTCGAACTTACCGAGGCCGAATTCGAGGGTCTGCGCATTTCCATGATTGAAGATGAGAGGCTGCATGCTTCTCTGGGAGGATTTGCTGGTCGATTTCCAGCAAGATTCGCATACACTTCTGCAGATTCTATTACATTCCTACGGCCCGAGTCAAGGGTCTTTGACGACGATCGAGTGAATCAGCTCTCGAAAGGAATAGAACTGGAGACCGGTGAATCTGGGGAGACGGCTGAGACGGAAGCGGAAAGTATGATAATCGAGAAAATTGGGCGTGTTAATGGTAAGGACCGAATATCCTGTTCAAAACGTAAACTGTCGGTCTAACAATTGCCAAAGAAAAGTCCCAAGGATCTTGAACGAGAGCGAGCCCGGAAGATTGAGGAGGCTAGGATGGCCGCGCGAGGAAGGGCCCGCCAGTCCCTCAGCAAGCTGCAATTTCTCGCTGGAATATTTCTCATTCTCTCAGCAGCCTTCGGAATCTACCTATTGGCGACAGATAATTCGCTTTGGATACTAGCGGTCTCGCACGCTTACGGGCTCGTCGCCATCGCGGGCATAGATCTCGTCTTCGGGATTCTCTGCCTCCTCATGGTGAGACAGGTTTTCCTCTGGAGTATAGCTGGCGCTCTACTCGGAGTCCTGTTACAGATAGGTGACATTGTAACCGCACCACAGTATGGCATGACGATCCAGTACTTTGCCGCCTATCTGTTTGGTCTGTGGGCGTTTGACGCGTTACTGGTCGCCCAGGTTCTAGTGGTCTTCTTGGGGCTCTTCAGCCGGGTCCACATTAGAACACTGACTGGGGTGGGGAGATATCGTACAGAGTTCAGCGCGTCGAGAAGGGATTTCTTGAAGAGCATGATAGCCTTCGCGGGAGTTATTGCCATTACCGCCGCGTTCAGTTATATCGGCCAGATCAAACAGACCTTGCCGACTACCACTACAAGTGGTCTGCCAGCTGGCGCTGTCGCGAACACAAGCCAGGTCCAACCAGGATCTCCAGCCTACTTCGACTATCCTACGGGCTATCCGAACATTCTCATGCAGAAGAACGACGGCAGCCTCATAGCGCTGAGCATGCTATGCACGCATGTCTGCTGCCAGCTCACCTACAACCCTAGCGGCAACCAGCTGTACTGCCAATGCCATGGGTCGATCTTCGACGAAAACGGAAATGTCGTGCGGGGTCCAGCGGTCATATCGTTACCGAGTGTCCAGTTCACAGTTGACGCTAACAAGAACGTCTTTCCTCAGAGTGTGAATGGTTCCAGCCCGTGTAGCCAAGGCTAAGCAGACAGTTGTCTCAACCGGAGCAGCAGCTGGCTCCCCCTTTCTAGCTTGCCGAACTGGCCTCTGCGAGCATCTGTTTCCGTAAATCTGCCTGACACATCTGATTTGAGAGATCCGCTTGTGAGGAGTACCGGGACTGGGTCGCTGCTGTGGCCCTTGTCCTTCCACGGGGTAGAATGGTCACAAGTGACGCAGAGGAGGGTTCTCTGTAGTTTGGCTGCTCCTCGGAGGTGTGAGAAGAATCCGGCGTCGATCTCTTCGATCCTCTGCTTCTTCAGATTGTACAGTCCGTCGTGGCCCGGTTCGTCAGGTCCCTTGAGATGGACGTAAACGAAGTCATATTCGCCGGCTAGCCTCAGTAGTAGTTCTGCACGTTTACGATAGTCTTCGAGGGATGTGCCGGGGGGAATTTGTCTGACTTCCATTCCGAGAAGCCGTCCGATGCCTAGCTCGGCGGGGAGATCAGCTATCATCGCGGCCTTCAAGCTCCACTTGTAGCGGAAGCTTTCTACTGCAGGTCTTGTTGTTCCCGCGTCTCGCATTAGGACGAAGTTGGCAGGTTTCTTGTTCTGTTTTCTTCTGAGTTGGTTGACGGGATGAGTATCCAATGCCTGCCGGGATTTGAAGCCGAACTCGTTGACTAATGCCGCGGACTTTATGGCCTCGGGCGAGTCGTCGAGGGGGGCGCATTGTGGAATCTCATACTCTTTCGCCCCGGGTTGGGCTATGCTGATGTTTCCTGTACGCACGTAGGCCGGGTCGAAGTTGGAGATCTCCGACGAATACTCTTGTGAGTCGGCTTTGAACACGACCACGGCACGGTGTCCAACAGTTGCTACAAACTGGAATTGTGTGCCGTTCTTCAACCGGATCTCATTGTTGACCGCGGTGGCTAGTTGTAGGGCCTCATCAGTTGACAGGTTTCTTCCGGCTCTCCGATCAACAAGCTTGTCACCCTCGACAGTCGCGAAGCCTGCGCGAAGAGCGAGATCCCCATCACGATAGTCAACTCCAGCACCGATCGACTCAACCACGCCCCGGGAGAGATGTATCTGAAGAGGATCAAATCCGAGAAGCGAGAAGACACCCGCGTCACTCTCCGGAGCAATTCCCTTCCCGACTGTATACATGGAACCGAGGACGCCTCCCCGGACCAAAGCGTCTAGGTTCGGGGTTGCTGCGGATTCGAGCGGGGTCTTCTCTCCACTCTCAGGTCGATCGCTTGCCCCGTCTAAGACTGCCATGATTATGGGTTTCAGTTTCTTGGCTCCTGCCTGTTACTGGGATAGCCGGACGTGTCTGTCTAAGAAAAAAAATTTGGTATAGGCTCCTGTCTCACGACACGGAACTGGTTGTCCTCCAGCCGGTTCGTTTGCCCTAGAATAGGAATAAGAAAAGGGGTAGGGGTCCGAGATTGTCTCGGACTCTAGTCTTTCTCTCTGTCGCTGTCGCGTGCGTCGTTGTCTTCCGTGTGGTGCCTGGCGGTGTTCCAGTGCATCGTGTATGTCACGCCTGAGGAACCGGTCTCTCCTGTGGTGATTGCTCCGCGGAAGTGTCCCTCGCCGTGAACATCGATCATCTGGCTTGTGTCGCCGTTGAAGACGAAGTTGCCTCTAGTGTACGTGCTGTTCCTGACTCCCTCGTAACGGATGTGGAGCATGACCGAGGTTCCATTGACCGTGCCGGTGAAGTTGCCCCAACCGTGGAAAGTTGTGAAAATGACTTTCTGGCCATCGTCTGTATCATTGTGTAGCACGTTCCTTTCGATAGTCAAAGCCGTGCCTGTCATGTTGCCCGTGAAACTGAGAGTTTCCTTGACTGTTGCAACTGTAGCATCGTCATCTTTCATGGCGGGTCCTGAGATGGTAGCGGTCTGCGTGAATGTGATCGTGCCCTGGCCGAGGTGTGGAGGGGTTCCATGATTGTTGTTGTCATTGTCCGAATTGGCTGCGGCTACTGTTACTATGGGTATGAGGAATGCGAGTAGTATTAGTGCTGCCCAAATTCTCATGTTGTTCGCGTCCTCGGACCAGCGGGTACTATTTGACTGATTCCTTGGGAAGGTGATAGAAATCGCGCGCTGGATGGCGTCAGCTACTCGTGTATATCTCCGACAAGGGACGATGATATGTTCTAAACATCTACCGCAGGTTCTTCGAGTATTCGTTGATTCTGTTCTCGAGAGCTGTCTTGACTCTCGGCCAGTCTGTCTTGGTTATTGAGAACATCATTGTGTCGCGGATGGTTCCGTCGGGTCTTATTGCGTGGCTCCTTAGCGTGCCTTCGTATGTGGCTCCGAGTTTGAGGATTGCTTTCTGTGAGTGGAGGTTCTTGATGTCGGTCGAGATCTGTATCCTGTTCGCATGCCAGTCTTCGAACGCGTGACGTAGGAGGAGGTACTTCGATTCCGGGTTCACGACGCTGCCCCAGAGGCTCTGCTCATACCAGGTGTAGCCGATCTCGGCCCGCTTGTGCTGCGGGGCGATTCCAAAATAAGAGGTGCTGCCTACGACTCGGTTCTCAGGCTTATAGAAGACAGCATAGGCGTATCCCTGGTTCTTCTTCTCCAGCTCAAGAGTATTCTTGATCCGTTTCTCTACGTCTCTTCTTGTCCGTAGCGGGGTCATGGCCCATCCGAAGTCGAGCTTTCCCCCTGCGATTGTTAGGGCGTCTGTGTGAGCCCTTCTCAAGGGTTCGAGCCGGACGAATCTGCCGTCCAGTACGAGTGGACCGAGCTTGTCACGCTTCAATAGTGGACGATGGGTTCTGAGAGAATAGTTCTAAAACAATGCGCTCGAAGCGGGACACGGAATGTCAACCGTAGCTGACCCGGGCTTATCGTCTCGTCTGAGACGGACGCATCTCACGTCAGAGCTGGGCGAGAGTCTGAACAAGGAGGTAATCCTCGCCGGCTGGGTCCACGACGTCCGGGTCCTCGGCGGCATATCGTTTCTGCTGCTGCGAGACATGAGCGGTATCGTGCAGGTGACAGCGCCCAAGACGAAAGCGCCGGCCGAGGTGTTGTAAGAGATTGCCGGGTTGCACCAAGAAGACGTATTGTTTGTCCGGGGGACGGTTGTTTCGAGCAAGATTGCGAAGCGAGGGATCGAGGTTATTCCGAGCATGATCGAGGTTGTCAGCCGGGCCGAGACACCGCTACCACTAGATCCGCGCGGGGTCCAGAATACACTGCTCGAAACACGATTGAATTGGCGAGTATTAGATTTCCGTTCGGAAGAGTCGAATGCCATATTCAAAATACAATCGAAGATCTTACAGTCGTTTCGAGAGTTCTTTTCACAGCGCCATTATGTGGAGATTCAGCCGCCGGTAATTATTGCATCGGCTAGCGAAGGTGGCGCGGAGCTGTTTTCTCTGAAGTATTTCGAGAAGGAGGCATATCTTGCCCAGTCTCCTCAATTGTACAAGCAGATGTGCGCCATATCATTCGAGAAGGTCTATTGTGTGCTGCCGGTCTTCCGGGCTGAAAAGTTCGAGCAGCCCACCCACCTGAACGAGGTGCGACAGATGGACATTGAAGAATCGTTCGCAACGGACGCTGACGTGATGAAGGTGCTTGAAGAGTATCTAGCCTACAGTGTCAAGATTGTCCGGGACGAGTGCGGCGAGTTGTTGAAACTGCTCGGACAAGAACTAGATCCTGTCAGTCTCCCGCTAGAAAGGATAGCGTATTCGAAGGCGGTCGAGATGCTGCGGAAGAATGGGGAGGAGATCGAGCATGGCATGGACTTTTCCAAGACCCAAGAAAAGAAGCTTACCGGGCTGGTCGGTAAGAAGGCGTTCTTCATGGTCGACTGGCCGATGGAGTTGAAGGCGTTCTATGCTATGCCGAACACGGACGGAAAGACGTGCCGCGCGTTCGATCTGATCTATGACGGGATAGAGGTCTCGTCCGGGACACAACGCATCCATATTCCAAGCCTGTTGATTGAGCGGTTGAAGAGTAAGGGGTTGAACCCGGACAATTTCCGGTCCTATGTTGACGCGTTCCGTTACGGGGCGCCGTATCATGCGGGCTGGTCTATAGGGCTTGAACGGTTGACGATGAAGATGACGGGCCGGGAGAATATTCGGGAGGCGACGATGTTTCCACGAGACCGGACCCGGCTCACGCCATAAGAACGGGAAACTCGCTCTCACGTCGCGGGAAAAAATTTGTTTTGAGTCGATCCACGCTTGTTTCCTATCGCCGGTCGGGCCCTTTGACGCTTGTCAAACGGGCTAACGAAGGCAGTTTTGGGCCCACGCCTACGAATACTCGGAGATCATGTCGCGAGAAAAATTTTATTTTCAGATCTGGCTTAGGCGATTCTCTGTCTGAAGCGTTTCCTGGCGAGACAACCCATTATTCCGTGCAAAATGGGCGAATAGCCACCTTTGCAAACCTGCCATATTGGAGCAGTCAAGCATGATGGAAGAAGCAATACTGAACAACCCTTCCCGTTTTGCGATTTGCGCTTATTCTAGGCTTAGTCTGGAAGCTGAACAGATTTCCGAAACCCACTTTTGTGTCGCGAGGAGACACGCTCCAGGATTTTTTGGAGGGGGGTCCCGCCAGTTGGAACTGTTCTGGGCTTAGATTCCTTCTCTTCCTGTATAACTGGCGAGTCTCGAGTTTTCGTCATGTGGCAGGTCAGCGTCCAGGTGAACGTCCAGAGTCGTAGAGGTCATTCCGCCTGCTCCGATTCCTGATCAGGGCTTATTCTGGAAGATTTTCAGGAACGTAAGCCATGCGAAATGTAGCTATCCGGAGCGAGCGTAGTATCGCTGGACTAGATTGTTCAAATCTGTTGTATTATGGGTCGGAAGCGTACCGTGGAGGCTAGCAACGTTTGGGGAGGTGAGTGGCCTCGAAGAAGATAGTTCTCATCGCGTTGATCGCCGCAGCAGTGCTTCTTCCCGCAGTTGTCATACTCCATGCGACAACTACACCCGGTGCGACTACGACCCATACCAGCGAGCACGAGCATGATGATCAGAACCATCAGGACCAGGAACACAACGATAACGAGACCTCAGACGACAGCGGTGGCATGATAAGCCACCTCGACGACGCAAACGAGAACGAGACAGAAACAGACTAGGAGAACCACCCAGCACCTAGGGGCGGGGTCCTATCCTTTCTCTTTCTTACCCATTATCAAGTCTGGCCAAGCTTCAGAATAATTTCGGAGAATGTTCTCAGTGCGAGCTGAGCCCTTGCGAAGTTGGCCAGCTCGTACGCTTACTGAAAAAGGGAAGATTAGATTCCCAAGAGCCTCTGGCTTGAGGACTCTATGGGAATCTTGTGGTGTTGTTGACCTGTATCTGCTGGAAGAGAAACGTCTGGCCGTTCGCTGTTCCCGCGTTTGGCACTTGCCATCCGCCGTCCGTCCCAAGAAATATCGCTGAGATTGTCAAGCCTTGGGTGTTTGCTAGTGTTACGGCTTCACTGTAGGTTCCGTAGAATGTTCCATGTATCTGGCTAGAGTCCCATCTGAGTCCTGAAGCGTCTGTTGCGAGGTTGCCCGTTGAGACCCAGCCGGGCGATGGGCAGTCAGCGAACGCCGGGTAGGTCCCGAGGTAGACCTGGACTTCCGCACCGTTGGACATTAAGACGCTGAACCGTGGGCTTCCGCCGCCGAAGCAGCCGGACTGGACATAATACTGAGTAGCCAGGAAAGTGAGTTGATCGAGTGTTGTTCCTCTCATTGTGTAGAGGACCATGTAGCCGTAGGTAAATGAACCGTCGCTGAAGCAGGTGGGATAGCCCGTGGGACAGACGGATTGTTCGTAGAGGACTGCGCCGTTTTCGTCTGGGCCGTGTGTGGGTTTTGCTGTTCCGATGAACGTTCCATATCCGTTAGGGCTGGGCGGAGACGGGTCGCTGACAGTCGATTGGACGAGATTGTTTGTTGAGAAGACGCTGGCAGTCGCGGTTCCCTGGGTCAATGTTCCAGTTGCGAAATCATAGTTGTAGGATACTGTTGTCACGATGGGGCTGAAGTTGACACCGATATAGTTCACTGGAGGTATCGAGTCGGCTCGAACCGTGGAGACGCCGATGATTGCGGACAGTGCTACAAGAACGATCGCTATGGATAGATGCTGGATGTTTCGCATGGTTTCTTCGAACAGGTCGCTGACGATATCTACGCATATAATGAGCAGGTACACAATTGGGGACATGTGACAACGTATCGTAGTTCGAGAATGTCGAACCTCGATAAGTAGGGGTCAATGATTAGGTTTAGCGTTGTCCTAGGAATCTTTCGTAGACGATGATTTTCGCTGTCTTCTCGAACCCTGAACGATCCAGAGATCGCAGTAGCGATGATCTGGATGGAAGGATGACTCGCAGCCTTTCACGTTTCATCCGGAACATCAGGAACCGAAGCGTCCGGACGAGCTTCATGACCTCAGCCCGTTCTCCGGCGACAAATCCCAAGGTCAGGAACTTCGCTTCGTCAATGAAGATGCAGCATGAGCTTGGCTGTCCGTTCTTTGATGTGACTAGAACATGGCCGTGCGTCAGGTGCTGTCTGAAGGTCTTAGCGGTCAACGGGTACCATGTCCAGCCGTCAGAATACATCGCATGATTTTCGGTAAAAGTGGGACGGGCCTTCAGCCATTCCCATAGACGGTTTGAGGGTCGTCTTGGCGTCCTGATCCCCGTTGGCTTGGCACGAAGTCCCCGGGTGATGTCGAGTCGCTGGAACGTCTGCAACACGGGGAATCCTATCTTCTGAAGATGGTTCCTAGACGCTTGGTTCGAGCTGCCTGTGCAGAGGCGTGCGACCCTTGCACTACGGCTTCTGGCCCATTCTACGAGCGCGCTGTTGAGCTTTCCAGCGATTCCAAACCCGCGGTACTTCTCATGGACCCGTACACCTTCGAGCCAGGCAACATAGTTGGCTTGCATGCTAGCGTGGGCAACGCCTACTGTTCTTCCGTTGACTGTTGCGACTATGAGTCTGCCTTTCTTGTCAGCAAGCCAATCATCCCAGACCGCTGGAAGATAGTCGTGGCCGCCCCAGATGTTCTTGGAGATCTCTAGAATCGGAGCCTTGTCGGCCGCTTTGGCTTTCCGGATCAGGACGCGGCCAGACTTTCGTACTGTTGGTGCGCGTTTCAAAATGTGTGGCCGACTACGCTGGGATGGGGTTTGAAGTCCTCTGTTTTAGGCTGATGGCGTTGATACTCTAGCGCTCGACTCTGAATTTCACTATCTTTTCCTCAACTGGGCCATACGTTCTTCGTAATACGCAGCTTTGGTTGCTCTGTGAGCTACTCGATTCTGAGCTCTAGGGATCCTCCTTACTTCGATGAAGGGGAAACCTTTGATGAGTTCTTTGGCTTTCTCGAACAGTCGGAGTAGTTCGGAACTCACTTTCCAGTGGTCCTTGAGTTGATTGTGGAGCGTTTGACTGTCGGTGTAGACGATGATCTTGTCCCGGTTCCAGCCAAAATGCCTGATGCGTTTCAGGACATTAATGAGTGCCTGATATTCTGCGACGCTGGTCGCATCTGGCGAGGACTCGCTATCTGCGAGACCTCCCCGAGTATCGACGGGAGTATTGTCCCGGAGGAGAAGGAAGCCCCAGACTGGTACACCACCAGGAATCTTAGGGAGACATTCGCCGTCGACATACGCCTCAACAAGATGACCGCTCTGAGCATCTATCGACAAGATCCACAGATCCCCCGTCTATCCTCTCGAGCATTTCCACTGTTGAGTGATTGCAGTCCATCTCGGCAATAGCCCGAACGTAACCTGCGATTACATGTGTCGAGTAATTGGCAGACCGGGCACCATTAACTGCGTGGCGGGCGAGATGGTTACGTCAGGTTGAAGCGTCGAAACATGGAAAAATTCTGACTGGCAAGAGTTGAGCGAGATAGTTCGCGACCTCGTTCGCCAGATGCTTAGATTACACTTCGACGATGCCACGATAGTCTTCCATCTCAAATCGGCCAAGATCCGCAACGCTCAGAAGATTCTCGACAGCGTGTTGAACGAGGCCAAACAGGAAGCAATAGCCCGGCTGGACCTCTACATGCCACAATAGCAGGTTAGGGACCTAGGCCCGTCGGGCTCAATGGACAAATTCTAGCTTGATCCGATCAGGGTCCTCGAAATAGACCGCATAGTAGCCCTTCCGATACTCAGGATACTCCTTCGGCCCACCATAGAGCACTTTGATCTTCCTAGGAACAAGAAACTCGCTGTGAAACCTGTCCACATCAGCTCTCGATTCTGCCTGAAAGGCAATGTGGTTCAACCCTACCCGATGCCGATGAAATCCTAACTCCTTGTAGCGCCCCAGATAGGTCACGAAAATCCCGGCTTCACCATTCTCCCATCCAGCAAAATCCTTCCCGCCCACGACTTGCTTGTAGCCTAGCCATTCCAGAAAATCTTGGTAGAAAGCCTTCGACTTCTCGAAGTTTGAAACATTGATCTCTACATGCCGAATACCGCCCCGTTTCGACACCATGAACTAGTCGTCACCTGTCAACCGGAAGGGCATTAAGACACTTTTCCAAAAAAACTCGACACGACACGGGTAAGCGAGAAACACGGATTCTTGACAGCTACTCTTGCCAACGAGACTCTCGATCAGCTTAGTGTTCCATGAGGAGGATTGTTAACAACCCGGACCTCGAACACTGTTCACTTAGTCCGATAGGAAAGCCTATACTTTCGAGGGCTAGAGAGAGCCTGATCTATTGTGACTTTTTCGAAGATCCGAAAGAAGGTTACAATTAGTCTGGCACTGATCATCGTTCTACTAGTGCTGGTTGTCAGCGTTCCTTCTGTTCTGTACTGGGAGATTCAGAGGAATGATATGCACGCGCGCTGGGAGCGCCAACTCGAACTGGCACAGAGCTTTGACTTCTACGGAGTGGAGGACGCGGAGATTACGCTGATGCAGCCAAATTTCACATCAGACTCGGCGCTTAGGAATAGTGCCGTGTCGAGCTTGAGTTCTGCGCAGTTTACGCTGAACAGTCTGATCCATCTCGACTCTGACCGATTTAACCAGCTACACCAAATCGAGACCATGCTCCTCACTCTGGAACCTCGCTGGTCGACCTACACTATTGGGCTGAACCAGTCCCAGAGAGGAACACTGGCGAACCTGCTCGGCAGAATCGGGAACGACATTCTCTTCGCTTACGGGAACTACATCAACTACACTAGCTCTGGACCCGACGGTCCTCCTTTCTGGTACAACGGCCCAGCACCTCCCGACCAGAACCTGATTCAACAAGCAGTCGAGCTCGCAGTCAACCTCCCCGGACTACCACCGCTACCACAGTGCTGCTGACGTCAGCCTAGCGTTCCATGCGGCAAATTATTCACGACGTGAACATCATGACTACTGTTAACCTCGTACAATTCTCCATGGTCGAACTTGACATTGAACCGGACACGGAGAATGCTTGTCTTGATACCATGCTTCCGAGCAAGATCCAACGCTCTATTCTGTAACGGGATCAAACGCGAGTCGGCAGATTTTACTTCCACAAGCAACAACTCCTCGCCCTTCTTGGCAATCAGATCAATCAACCCGCCCAAATCCGAACCGTCCCTCAAGCTCTTCTTGTAGCTGATCATATCATCAACAAACGCTTTGACACGAGGATCCGCGAACAACGGACCATGCTCCTCAAGCAACTCCTCCCACAACTCCTGCCGCTTGGACCCGCTCATACCACCAGCATAACGGACCACAGCAATGTACCGGGAGACGTTGAAACTGAAATCCTTGACAACGAAACCCTCCGCCATCAACAACCGCTTAGCCAGACTCTCCGCAACATTCCCCAAACCCTGCTGAAGAATAGTATTGAATCGCTTGTCTCTCAAATGCCCGCGTAAGCTCATTTTCTTGACGAACGCCAGCAGTCCCCGAAACCATCGCTGGAAAGGCCGAAAAGAGATAGGATGAAGAGAACACCGAACAGGAGAAACGAGTTTTGCGACGCGAGACATGCTAGGATACCTATAATTTTTCGAGACTCGGCTGGTGGCTGGATCTTAACAGGGACGTATCAACAATCCCGTTCGCAACTATTCAAGGTCCGCCCGATTTTATCATTAGAATGGATTCTCAGGCGTTTTCCAGGCGATTCCTAGGCGATTTCAGGGACCCGAGTTTCTTCGTCCCACACTCTCCGAGATATACCCGAGACCTGTTCACGCCCGAGCATATTTGTCGCATCCAGCCGACCAGGTCAATGGGTCCCAGGAGTTCTATCGGATCTACCAGGCCCTGAAGCAGGGTTCGGCCGAGAAGAAGATGGTTGATTCAGCCCTGGACAAGCTGAAACAGAACAGGATGGTCGGAGAAAAGATCCAACGACCGCATTGGCCGCCGTACTACGTCAAGAGATACGGGATAAACAATCTCTGGAAATACAACATGTCAAAAGCTGCACGACTGATCTACACTATTCTGTCAGAGAATGGCCGATGGATCGTCATCGTCCTAGAAATGTTCCTGATGCACAAAGAATACGAGAAGAGATTCGGATACTGCTAGATCCTAACGTAGCCTGACACTGTTGCTTAGCAGTCTGCGCAGCTTTGGATTGCTAGGAAAGGTCCAGACGATCCCACCCTTGTCCAGGAGAATCTTGTTAGAACCCTCCAGATACTCGAGAATACGATTGAACGTCTGGTACTGAAGCTTCCGCGGAAGACTCTGCCACAACTCCTTCTTCGTAGGATACGACTTTGCCCTCTGAATCTCCCGCTCAACCATCAAAATAGTGTCCAATCGAGGCTCATGAAGGATCGTGGTCGTCGCCATACACTGAGGATAGCCAGGCGATTATATAAGTTTGTATAATCGTCTAATCAGACGCGCTGGAAACGATCTCCTTGGCTTCCTCAGACGCATCAGCCTCGACAGCCTCAGAACTCTCCGGATCCTGAGCTTTTTCCGTATTCTCCGCATCCTCCTCTTTCCTATCCTCCTGCGTGCTAAAACCAATCATCGGAGAATTTCTGGTGCGACTATCACGCTCCCTCTGCCTATCCGATTCTACAATCATCTTCTTGAGCTCCATCATCTGAATCGTCAAAGCCTCCAGACTGAAACTCTTCAAAATCTGATCCTTATACCAGATCAACTGACCAGCCAACTTAGTCCACCTCACCCGCTGCGCACTCGGAGTATACTGAGACTTCGCGTACTTGTGCGACGTCTGAATAAGATCCTGAACAGTATCAATCATAACCTTCCGCTCAGACTGCCGCCAAGCATTGATACTTTTCTCCACCTCAGACGGCCCCTCATACTCATCCCCGACCATTGTAACCTACACACGTCTACCAAGTCAGTACGATAAGTCCAAGAGAGCGGAAGTAAAAGTGTCCCAGAAGGTTCAAGCAAGATATCCGAATATTCCCAGTATTAGTCTAAGCATGGCTCTCTCCAGAACGGAGCAACGAATCTCTTGCCCCTCAAATGCTCCCTCAAAGCTGTTTTCTTGAGAAACGCAATCAACTCCCTACTCCGGTTCAAATGACCATGCGATTGACAAGAGGAGACCGAATTGCGCAAACCAGCCACATTTTCTCGTCTTGTAATGGGCCAGGTTCAGTGAGTTTCATTGTCGGCAGTCGTTACAGGATGTTCAAATTTCCCGCCTCATTGACGACTAGAACATGTCTCAGAAAGGCGATGTTGCCGCTATCTCGCCCGCTCCAGCCGTGGCAAAAGGTATGGGTAAAGGAATGGCCGCGGCTCTCATAGCCCTCGTATGTATAGGAGCTTTTGCAGGCGCTGGTGCAGGAACTTATGTCACGTTTAGGTATGTTATTTTGCCCGCATTTCAAGGCAGCAACGGCAACAACAATAACAATAACAACAATAACAATTGCACGACCAACTGCAACAATGGGAACAACGGGTGCACGTCGAATTGTCAGAGCGGTACTTGGTCAGAGTCTTCGAATAGCGTGACCATGACGATCACTCAATACGGCTACAGCAGCAATTATTTCAATTTCACATTCAAAGTCACATCGACTGAGACTATGAACAGCTTCAAGGTCATGAACGGTTCGAACACAGTCTGCAGCGGCACAGCCCCAAGCGGTCAGGGCACCAACGCACAGGCTAACACGCCTACCTCGACCAGCCTCGGCCTCAGCAACAATGGCTGCTCAAGCGCCTCATTCCAGAGCGGGACCACCTATTCGTGGACCTTCGGCGATACTAACGGCGACAGCTTCAGCGGATCACAATTCAACTTCATGTACTAGCAGATACGATAACCGCCTACCGTCCTTCCGCAGAAACCTAGCGAGTCCAGTGCCTACGAAGGCTAAGCTGACAATTCTTTCAATAGCGCAAATAGCAATCTTTCGGTGTTTAGAAAGACTACATCGCATCTCAACCTGAGAGGATCCTGTCGACATCCTTCCGGTTGGAAGCAACTTTGTATTGGCGTTTCCCGAATTGCTTACTTCGTCTCTTCAGCCTCTTGACGGTCTTCTTGCCCAGCTGAGAAATTGGTCTGCCGGGTTTTTCTGCCGCTGAAAATATGTCCCTGAGGATTTCGAGGGTGCCTTCCCGCTTTGCCTGATCTAGGATTCGCCGTCTGTTGACTCTAGTGAATCGAAGGATAGCAACAACGTCATCCTTGTCCTTCTGGCTCCTCTCCCTTGGAACCGTCGCTTTGATCATCCGAAGCTTCGACAGAATGAGCAGTTCAGGAGGCTGATAGTAGGATCTCAGCCCCAGCGCTCTCCCTTGGTGTCTCTCGAGCCTCTCGCCTCTCTCGATTATGAGGTCAACGCGGTTCTCGGAGTCTTTGTCCTCGAGACTGATAATATTGTAGCCGCTACTGAGTTGTCTCTTGATTCTGGCCCGGTCGATTTTGAGCCCGAACCTAGCAAGACGGTCTAAGAGTTCTTCCAGATCCTCATTCGATAATTTGACGATAAAGTCGACGTCTATAGTAGTTCGTGGTCGGCCGTAGTAGCTAGCCGCCATAGCGCCAGTGATTGCGTAGTCGTAGCTGGCCTTGTTGAAGAGAGAGACTAGAGACTTGAAGAACTCAGCGAAGGTACGGGTCTTCAGCGGGTACGTCCCGACCCAAACCGTCTTCTTGCAAGCTCCAATAGTTTAGCGCGTGATACGCCCGGATGCTGGTCGCGGATAGAGTCGATCGCCAGAGCCATCACGGTGGAACTCATATCAGCGGCCAAGTTTACTCTCGTTTCGCCGCTCAACCGATGGCCACGATAGTATCTAGATGATCTTGTCGATGGTACTCTAGGCTTGCTCATGGGTCAGCCGCTTATACCTGAACCAGGCTGAGAATAAAAACAGACCGTCAAGATCGAAAACAAGAACCGGTCCTTAGCAAATGAGTATGCTCTTCTTCTCTATTTGTGCGGCGTATTGTAAAGATGATGTGTCAAGCATGTTCTGCAATGAATCCACGCCCCACACTTCCAGCACCTCACCCACTGAGACTTACCCTCTTCAGGCAGTTTTGTTGATAGCTTCGCCATTTGTCTAGGCATCTCGGCCCGCCAAAGTGGATCTTGACTCACAGTCTGTCCAGTACATGAAAGCTGAGTGCTCCAAAATGCCCATCGTAAGAGAATATGTCTGAGATGAAGTGTTTCCTCGCTAAGAACGCGATTGTAGAATCGGTGAAACTGAGGGGTACATCTGATCTCTGCTTGTAGAGATCCCAGGAATTTTGAAGACCATCGTCGTCAATCTTGAGTAGGACTATCGTCTTCGAGGCGAGGATGTCCGTTCCTAGTTGTACTGAGAGTTTGTGGTTTCGGGTTCTCGCCCTCAAGAGCGTGACAGCTTCGTCTAGGACGTAGTCTGAAGAGTAGAGGCTTCTGTACGGGGTCTCCCGTTTCGCGATTTTACGGAAGGTCTCGACCGCTGATGAATGATCCCTGTCGCGTTTGTTGTATAACGCTGCAAGAGGCCCGGTATCGATGAAGAGCCTCAGGGAAGTGTCACTTGTAGAGCGTCTCGTCTACTTCTTTGGACGCGTTTTCTGTCCCTTTACCCCAGTCTCGAGCCTTTCGCCTGCCCAACGCGATGTCGAAAATGGGATCGCTGGGGTCTATCCCGGATTCTTCGTGGACCCACAACCGGGCAGCCTGCCTCAAAGCCTCCTTAATGGTCAAGCCCTTCTTTTCAGCCGTCCTGGCAAGAGTCTGATACTCGCCAGGGTCCAATTCCGTCTGGGCCACCTTGCGTTCCATGTTCGGCGCATGTAAGAAAGCATGTAACGTGCATGTAAAGCTTCCGCAAAAACAGGGAGCGGGGAGCCTCAGAGCTGAGCTGAAAGTATGCATGCCGTCTCATGATATCGTGAGGAGGCTGAGGACCTCTCCAATTCGGGACCAGTACTGCACTGCGGGTCTTGCAGCCTCCATGGCCCAGCGAATGGCAGCTTGTTTCTTAATCTGGAGACCCGACCGAGACTGAAGGTAGTTGCGTTCTCGTCTCTAAAGAATAGCCGAAACATAGCTCAACATTACAGGCGCCGGGTCAGCGAAGCGGCTGGCGCGAACGACTACACGCCAACCCGCCAGGAAGTAACAGGAACTAGTTCTTCTTCTTCGTTCTTCGAACGCGAAGCAAAGCTAAGGCCGCCCCAATGAGACCTACTAGAACTATGCCTCCGACAATTGAGTACCCTTCAACCGGAGCCAGACCTAGGACGAGATTTTGTTGGGCAACGTTCAATCCCATTAGCGAAGTTATCGTTTTGCCAGATTGATCCGTAACAGTGACTTGAACAATGTAAGTTCCGGTTGTAGCCGGCGTGCAGGTTATTGTGGGGGAGTCCGCAGAATTGCAGCCAGGTGGGAGTCCAGAGTACTCGTAAGCAAATGGCTCAGTTCCTCCATTCACTGAAACACGAATTGTTGTCTCTAGGTTCACCGTTGCCGACTGCGGCAAGCTAATGAATGAGACGATCGTAGGATCCGCGTTCACTTTCAGATTGGCGGTGGAGCTGGTCATACCACCGACGCTGTCGGTTGTGGTGGTAACAATTGTGTAGCTTCCTATGATTAATGGGATGCAATAGATTTGTGTTGAGTTGGAGGTAAAGCAACCCAGCGGGAGGCCTTGAAAACTGTATGAGAAGTGTCCAGTTCCCTGAGCCGCAGAGATTGTGAGAGTAACTTGCTGGTCAACGTCAGTTACGGCGGGCGACACGGACAGATTTGATGTCGGAGCTGGATTGACCACAATTGGAATTTGGTTGCTGGTGACAGAGAAGCCGTTCTGATCAGAGAGTGCTACTGTGACATAATAAGTTCCAGACAGCAAAGGCGTGCACGACAGGTTTGGAGTGTTCTCAGATATGCATCCCGACGGGAGGCCAGAATAAGAGTAGGAGAACATCCCGTAACCACCGGTCCCTGAAATTGCTAGGCTAGAGGTCTGACGGAGATCTATGTTCGTTGGATTCGAAGAGGCCGCGGATATTGTCGGGTCTGAGTAGACGATAAACGATAACTGACTGCTAAGAACGGAGAATCCATTCGAGTCTGTAACGTTCACGACAATCGAAGATGGCCCAATCGATGACGGAGTGCATGAGATGGATGCTAGGTTACTTGAAGCGCATCCTAGAGGAAGATTGAGCCAGGCGAAGCTGTAACCGCCAGACCCACCATTTGGCTGGGCAACAAGGTTAACGGTTTGACCAATGTCTATCGAAGTGTGACTCGGCGTGGGGGTTGTGACGGTGGGGTCAGTGAGTATGAATGTTGATGTGAGACCCGGAACCGATGTATTGCGAGTATCCGTTACTGTGCAAACAACTCTTTTGGAACCGGCGGAAGAATAACTGTGAGATGAGCTCTGGCCGCTACCAGTGAGACCGTCTCCGAACGCCCATGCGTAATTATACGGAGAGACTCCACCAGCGGCGCTGCAGGTGAAAGTAACGGGTTGTCCTGCGTCGAAGGATCCAGTTTGACTAGAGGCAAGGGCAACGAGGGTCTGCGGTGTCCGGAAGGCTATGGTGTCGGACGTTGAACGGGAAGTATGTCCGCTTGTGCAAGTGGCACAGTTGTCAGTCGTGATAATGAAGAATGAGTATTCAGTGTCAGGTGAAAGGTCCCGAGGTGAGCTGGTATCATTTACTCCGTTGGTCGTCGAGATTACCGAATAGCTTCCTCCGTTGACTGATTCCTCAATCTGGTAGGATTGAAACACGACTGACTGAGTGTACTCTCCATTGTTGTTCCAGTTCAGTTGGTAGGTGGTGTCCGACAGCGGCGTGTAGTTCAGGCTAGCGGCAGTTGGCTGGGTTATCTGTAGGACATTCGTGGTTGCTGTTGCACCGCAGCAATCCACATCTTCGACCTGCCACCAATACGTACTGTTAGGAGCCAGTCCAGTAATGTAACGAGTGGTGTTTGACTTCGAAGTTATTGTATCGATTGTGGTCCAGGGTCCGCCCGCACCCGTTGTTGATTCTTTGACCAGATACTTGCTCAGAAACAAGTAGCCGCTAACTCCCCAGTTCAGTTCGATTGATGTCGGTGTCAATCCGTTGCAATTGAGACTGTTTGGCCCGTTTACTGGACCGCAGAAGGCGGAGCCCATGCTCCACAGGTAGTGGCTTGAATCTCCCAAAGAGCTTCGACTCGTTGCGATACCAGCGGGCAAGCCGGTTCCGGCTTCATAGTTTCTGTTGGTCATGATGCCATCACCGATCCTAGTCTGAAACAACGGCACTCCCGAAAGTGAAGAATTAGTTGTGTAGCCTTCGACGGCACTGGCAGGCGAAAATGTGCCTTCCGTAGCCAACATCGTCGTGCTCGGTATAATCCAGAACCATCTATTGTTGGACCAGTGAGATCCGGTTGAAGTGTCGTTGACCGCGAAAGTGACAATGTTAGAGCTTGAGGTTGTCAGAGCGAAGCTGTAATGATCCCCAATGGTGTATGTTAGTCCAATAGGAGTGTAGTGATAGTCTCCGAGGGTGTTCGTCCCAGGACAATTCACGTCCCAGATATACCAATTTACGTGGCCCGATGAGTCGAAATAGACGTCGAACTGGAACCACACACAATTGCTGGGGCTGGTTCCATAGGCAACATTGATTGGAAGATACAGAATCCCGTCGCCAGATTGAAGACCGCCGATAGTATTGGCTACCGCGACAAACTGTCCAGACAGGTCAGAGGGTAGGCTTCCACCACTTGATGAACTATCCCAGAAGTCGAGAAGCCACCAGTGATTTTGTGACGTGGATGCCGGGAATGCCAATTGACCATAAGATTCGACGATGGGTGTACCAGGGAGTGGGCTCATTAGCGGTGATACTTGAGACGACGAAGAATTAGTTCCATGAGCGGAGAGACGTGTTAAAGGATTAGCGCTTAGGGGCAAGATTGCGATACAAATCAGAAACCATACGTGATAAACGCGCATAAACCGAGGCCGGGATAGTCTCGCTAATTAAGATATCATGATGCAGATTCAGATTATTCACTCTAGATATACCCAAAGATTGCCAAGTGTTGCGATGGGATGAGTTCATTTTTGTAACGAGAGGATCCGGGGAGTTCTTCCTCCGTCCCGGGTCCAGGCAGAGAGGCGTAGAATCGGTATCACGGAACGAGATTCGGGACCATGCGGACCCGGTCGCCAATGGGTCCAGGCAGAGGAGCGCAAGATCAAGCTCTCAGCCAAGGATTTGGAGGATCTCAAAGCGGGACGCTATCTAAGATTCCAGCTCCCCTCCGAAGACGAGGCACGCAACATGCTCAGCCAATGGCGCGAAGGCAAGAGACGCGCGCAAGAAGCCGCTCAGCACGGGACCAGGAGAACAGCAGAGGTGAGAGAATGACAAAAGACAAGATCCGAGAGGGACCCATACCGAAAGCAGACACAGGAACCAACGATAAGAGACCAGGACTACCAACACCGGCGGTCCAGAAACCGGTTACTTGGGTCCAACCAGAGCCAACAACTTCTGATGTCACGCTTCCACAACAGCTCAGCCCTGACAAATCATGGTCCGAGCCGAGCATTAACAAATCCAAGCTTGCAAGAGGGTCCCCTGGACTCTCAACAAATCGGGACAACACCAAAGAGTAGACTAGAGCTATGGTCCGATCCAAGTACATTATTCCATTGTCCTGTAGTTTGATTGCTAGTTCTTGTTCCATTCGTGAGGGATTGGCGTGCAGGCGTTCGCGCCAGCCGCTCCGCTGACTCGACATCTTTGGTATTGAGCTATCTGTCGGTTATTGCTCGGACACGAGAGCGAAACTGATGGCGAGGTAGAACCTTCGAGCCAATTCTGTGTCATTGCAGTTCCAGAGTGGTTGCAAAGGTCTTATCGACAAAGCTGAGCAAGGCTCTAAGCGGACCCTCTTGGTAGGAGATCTGAAGTTGCGAAGATGGTTAAAGGGACTGCGAATAACTTGACTAGAGGATCAAACCTCTTTGAAGCATTCAATAGGCAACTCGAAAGGGAATCGAGAGAAAGGAACAAGAAACTCGCAGCTTCTAAGGAGTGGGTCCAACTACAAGAGGAGTTCAAAAAAAGGTCTAAGCACGTTTGCAAACCTTGCTGGGAGTTGAAGTATTGTCCCTACGGTCCCCTAGTCGAACAATTTCCAGTGCTCGATTTGACCCGAAAGGAAGCAGTTGATCATAACGAGTTCTTGAAACAAGAACTCAAGAAAGGGTCTTACAGAGGGGCAAGAAAACGATTCTTTGAACATGAAGTCAAGATCTTCAACGCCAAAGAATACCCTACGAAGATACCCAAGTCAATCGGGGAAAAGGAATGCAAGATATTCGGACATCTATGCCCAGTCTTCTTTGTAAACGAACCATTTACTGAGACCGCCGAAATGCGAAGAGTGTCCCGCACCATTCCAAGAGAAGTTATGCTCAGAGTTGTCAGGCGAGACGACTACACCTGTCAAAAGTGTGGTAAACATTTGACCGAAACCGAGCTGGAATTTCATCACAAGATTCCTTGGGCGAAAGGTGGTCCCACCGATGAGCACAACATTCAGCTTTATTGTTTCGATTGCAATAGGTCCCAAGGTTCTAAGGTCCCTGAAGAATTATCCTCCAGTCCCTTTGGATAGCGTTCTGCCTAAGAGCGGCGAGACTATTTTCCGGCCGAGCGTCCCGGTTCTTCCTTTGGCCAATCAAGAGGTAGTCTGTGAGGAGTCGTTCCTTCAATGGTTACTACCCCTTCAGCGAGAGTCCGAACATCTATGTCTCCAATTCTCCACATGATTGGGGCTAGCAGCGCTCGCTTTCTGTCACTCTTCTCGAACGGTGCTCTCTGTCTGTTGGGTTGAGGTACTGCTCTGTCAAAATCGTCCTTACTCTTCCAGATGCCAATATTGACAAAGGTCGTTGCTTCACCTTCTACCAAATCCCAAGTGTTGTCAACGGGGTCCGACGGGTCCACTGGAGAGAGGAACTCCCCGATCAGTCCGTTTCGTTTCTCTCCCATAATGGTAAAGGCATCCTTCCATTTGTTCAAGAATTCCTTCTCTCTGCCTTTTGCAATCTTCCACCATATGGCCGCGATGAAGACCATAGTCGAGCCGTGAGTTGCGGAGGTATTTGTGAGTTCTTAGCGCCTGGTGGCCCAAATTTCTCATCGATAGAGTTTGTTGGAAGGTTTATTTTCGCTCTTGCCGATCCTTAATCATGAGTTCTGAAAGGCGTATTGAAAAGTCAGAGCGAAGAATTGCGGCACTTGAGAAGCGAATTGGAAGGATAGTTTCGAGATTGGACCAGATTGACAAGTCGCTGGTGCAGTTTGGAGAGAGACTGAAGAAAACGCGCGGTTCTGGCTAGTCGGCTCTTCGCAGGCGTAGGAAACCCAACTGAACTGCAAAAGCTATTCTTTCTGCTCGTCCCACAAAGTGCCTAGTTTGTCTACAGCAACTCCGAATGCTTTGAGTTTGTCATGGGTTGTGGGGTAGACTTCGGCAAGGGATTGGAATTCATCATAGGCAAACCATTTTGCTTCTCCTGATCCAGGAATGAGGTTGTTCACTTCTTGGCAGAAGAAACGATTTCCAAACGGGCTGATGAGGGCGATCACTGATTCTGTCCAGTATAGTCGGTAACGGTTGAGGTCTTTATTTTTCAAGTAAACGCCAGGCTGTCCGTTGTGATCTGATCTTTTTCTGAATTTTACTTCGACAAGTTTCAGACCCTTTTCAGTAGAGACAACATAATCGGGCATTGAGCGTACTCGTTCTACTTCGTTTGACTCTCTGATGTGGTTGTCCCAAATATGCATCTTGAGGGAGGAGAGAGAACTCTCATAGCCGAAAGGATACACTTTGTACTGGCTCGCCTCGAGTAGGCTTCTAAGAATCTCCTTAGCGGCGGCGCCTATTACTAGAGACTGGCTAAAATTTTGGCTGTGGTGTCTCGGAACTTGGACTTCCAACGTAAAATACAGGAGTTCTGATTCGGTTGAGGCTCTTAAGCTTAGCACATCTGGATTCTCTCACATGCTCGGCTGACTCCCGCTAATGCGTTTGTTGGGTTCTCGATTCGTTCGGTTATGACTACAAGCCGTATGGGCTTTAAGCCGGGTAAGCGTTAGCTGTCTTTGGCTTGGGCTTTCTCTCCTGGCTGAGTGATCTTTTCGAGTCGCCTGAGGAGTATGGGATACCGTCTGTCACTCTGACGGGTCAGCATGTTAGGAGTAGGGGAGAGAAGATTATTGCGGATTATTTGACGTATCACGGTGTCGCGTACTATTATGAGGCTCAGGCGATGAGCAATGACTGGTTCATCTTCCAGCACAAGATAAGCAAGCCCGACTTCTATCTTCCACAGTTCAATCTCTTTATCGAATACTGGGGCTTGGTAGATTCACCGGACCCGAGGACGCGAAACGAGTATGTGAGAACCATGCGCTGGAAAATGGCGCAATATCACAGAAACAACATCAGGTTTCTCTCGATATATCCCTCGGACATGCGTAACATTGACTATAATTTCAGGAGGAAGTTTAGAACGGTAACAGGGTTCGATCTTCCCGCTCCTCCCACGATTGCCAACTGTTCAATTTGTCATCAACAAATACGGGACTGGCCGTTACACGTTGATTGACATGCGAGGATGTCTCGAATCCCGCGGCCCTAGTGGATGTTAATCGAAGGTTTCTCCTGTTCCAGAGGGTTCAACCGCTTAGTGGACCCGCCTTACGTGTCGATTGGTTTGGTACGGACGATGTTGTGGGTTTGGTGTATTTCCGGGCGGCCGTGATGAATGTGGCTATCTACAGTACTAATGCCAGCAGTACGTAGAGGTCGACGTAGCCGGCTGCTTGGACGATGGTGCATTTGTAGGAGGCAATGATCGGTGGGCAGGTCTCTGCTGCATAGTTGTAGAATCCATAATAGAAGAAGAGGGAGATCATGGTTCCGACGACCGGCAGCGCGCTGAATATGGTCAACAGGATCAGCATGTCCTGAGTAACCCTGCCGTTTCTTACGAGTCCTAGAGTAGTCAGAACAGAGCCTGCAACAAGGAGGATTGCAGGGTAGACTGCCAGCCATGGGAACCAGTCGCTGTAAGATCCGAGAAATAGAAAGATTGTCGGCCAGAATGCGACAAAGTTCTCAGCAGCTAGAGCAGGATAGAGTAGGCGTTGGTCCGTGTTTGAGGCCCGTTTCGAAAAACCTGTGTTTGTCAAGTATAGTTCTTGGGGTCATTCTCGGGTTCGTCGCCCCGGAAGCTGTGGAATCCTACCACGAACTACACGAAGAATAAACGCACGATCTCTGCTTCAACATGTGGGGCTGATCCCAGCCCGACGAGGATCTACGGCTAGATCTTCGCTAGTCTTTCTAGAAGTTCCTTGTCTTCTCGGAGAGTTTGTTCCACTGCCTGGTTGAACTCCTCGTCTCCGAACGTATCGGGTTCCTTAGTTTGGCGATTCATGGCTACGCTCTATTCTTCTCGGATCTTGGCTAAATTTGTTCCCCTTCAGGTACGATCAACTCTCGCGTCCGGTTTTCTTTTTCAGGTTCTTCTTGAACCAGTCATCAGATGAATGAAGTTTGAGCTTTCCTCCTTTGACCACAGCAACCTTATCGTCGTCCCGCAATATTACAACTTCAGGCATCCATTTCGTATCATCCTTCGTCTCTAACAGTGCTAGGCCCATTAGGTAAGGCCTAATGTGAACGTACAAGTTCGCCAGCAATACGTTTCGCAGAGTAAACGGTTGCGAATTCTCATCAACATCCATCATTCTCCATCTTCCAAGATCGTCTTGAAAGGCTCTCTCGGGTCCTAATTTAGTCGGATACAGCTTCGACCGATAAAATCTGCGGGTCTCCCCAGCTAGTGCATTGCAGAACTCTTCGATTGCGGTTCCGTCGGCCTTGGCTTTCATCCGGATCGCTTTCAACTGGGACTCTGACACTTGGACCCTGGCATGGTCAACTCGGACCTCCCAGCGGTCTTTTTTCAAAGTCTACTCGAAGAGACCGAGAGCGACCCGGAGTACCGTATTTAACAATGGTCATAGGAAAAATTCTCGAGCTATCAGAATGTGTTATTGGAGGCGATCAGCCCAGCATCCTCTATGACTGTGACAGTGAGGACAACGCCTGCCGCTCGACCTTTGGACGAAGAGCCCAACAGGCACAGCCTCCATCAGGAGTCTTAGCTAGTTTTCCCCGGCGTCTTCTCTGGAACTAATCTCCAATCGCGTATTCCGTCTCGGAGCGTTTGCACTGACGATCTCCATCCATTCAGGCACGACCACAGCTCTCAAAAGTTCCTCGACCGGTATGCCATTCTCTCTGGCGACGATGTTGAGTGTGTTGTAGATGTCTGTGTCGAGGGTCTGCATGAACTTCTTGATCAAACTTGAACCCCTGTTTGGATCTTCGAAGCGAGGATAATAGTTGGATGTCCACACTTGCCGGCGAATGTGTTGAAGTGTAACCGTCGATATTTGTCATTGTCTGATATATCAGAGTCTGAGAATTTCGAATCTAGAAATTCTCGCACTGCTGAACATTCGTTATAACGGACACAGCAACAATTTCGATCAAAGCAACGATCTTTCTCTTGACCTTCTTCCAGGCTTCCTAGCTGCGCCTGTCGAAGAGCATCAAAGGTTGCAGTTTACTTAAACCCGGCCGGTTCCGGGCACTGCGCCGAGTCTGCTAAGCCCTTGACAAGTCGAATAGAATACAACACTCAGACAGCGTTCTTCCTAGTCCTAGGAGTCGTCTTCGCGGCCGTTGGAACCGCCGTCGGGCTCGGCAGAGTAGGAGACGCGCTCGTCATGAACAACCCCGACGCGGGGAATCTCTTCAATCCAGGAAACGTCTCCCTAACACTAACCTGGGCGGGTCTCATCATAGGCTTCTCCATCGCCGTAGGATCAGCTCTCGTAAGTCTAGCCATTCGTAGATGGAAGTAGATTCGCGCTCGCTATGTAGTAATGGGCAGCGACTAATTTAGCCGGGAAGCCCTGGGCTAGTGCCTGCACTATCTTTTTTCAAACATCCATGCCATGTACCCGGTAACGATCGACGCCACGATAGCAATGGCGATCGCTATCTCATAGTTGTACACTTGATTTACAAAGCCAAAGCTGTTGGAGTTGAGGATTCCGGCCAGAATGATCCCGATTACGGCGTAGATGAGCAACGACGCGAGAAATGTGAATAGCCCTAGTGTCGCTGGTTTCATCTCTTTCGAGGTCTACGGGAACGAGTATATTCCTTGCGGCCTTGGTCGCTAGGGGTGATCAGAGTGTCGTCTGAGCTGGTTCGCGCAAAGTGTGTTCCATGTCGCGGTGGAGAGCCCACAGTCTCTGAAGCGGAGATCGCTCAGCTTCGGCCGGCTGTCCCACAATGGTCTATTGTCGAGAAGGATGGCGTCAAGCGTCTCGAGAAAGTATTCAAGTTCAAAGACTTCGCTGGAGCCCTTGCCTTCACAGTCAAGCTGGGAGAACTAGCAGAATCTGAAGGTCATCATCCTGCGATCCTGACAGAGTGGGGAAGAGTAACGGTGTCGTGGTGGACGCATGTGATTCGTGGTTTGCATCGGAACGATTTCATTATGGCGGCGAAGACGGACTCTCTCGTGGGCTAGCGAGTTGACGAGAGTTTTTTCCGGTTGAGCTTGTCGCCTGAGCTCAATATTCTCTGGGTATTCCGCCATTGTTCAACAGAGATTGTTCGTCTTCCGGCTATATCGCTCAGTCTGGTGCGTCTCTTCAGGCCCCTTCGTATGACGTCAGAGTAGCTTTCTCCTGACAGCTTAGATTTCTTTAGAAGCTCATAGACGTCGTCTGATACAGCTATTGTCTTAGCCATATCGTATCCCTGAAGTAAAAAGCGAGACGGCTACATATACACGTATACGGTGTATCAGTACTAGAACCGAATGTTCATCGGACACTTTGCCGTCGCCTTCCTGCTCTGGAGGCTCTTCCCGTCCGTCCCATTGCCCGTCATCCTGGTCAGTGTCAGCTTTCCAGACCTGCTCTGGTCGTTGCTCGTGCCCGCCGGCGTGGAGAAGGTCCGTATCAATCCTGACAGTGCTCTACAGAAGCTCATCGTCTTCGAGAAGTATCCGTATTCCCACAGCCTAGTCCTCACAAACCTATTCTCGCTCCTAGTCGGTGCAGCAATCGCCGCCGTCCTCAACAATCCACTAGTCCTCCCAATCTTCGTCCTGGGATCAGTCTCCCACTGGATACTCGACACTGTGGTCCATCTCAAAGATCTGCCCATCCTGGGATTTAACGGGGATCGAAAAGTCGGCGCCGGCCTCTGGAAACGTGGCCCACTATCCTTCGTGGTCGAGTATGCTTTCTACATAATCGTCACAGCACTCGTACTCTCCGGCCTATCCCTAGTCTATGCTCTAATCCTCGGGACAGTCTTTCAACTGATCAATCTGCCCTCTTTCATCAGCAGCAACCGGAAGAATATGGCCAAGACATCAAACGGCTACGCTGGACTCGCACTTGTCGGCTTCGGCGCGTTCACAATAATCGCCTCAATACTCATCTAGGAACTTTTTCCTGAGTTTGGGCTACATGGTATCTATCGTCTAGCCGCCGAAGGCTGTGAGCATGTGTATGATCGCGGCGACGAACAGTATTCCGGTTATTGCTAGGTGGCTGGGTTTCCAGTAGCCGAAGACTCGTTTCATCGCGGGTAGTCTTTTGTAGACGTAGCGTCCGAAGACTCCGCTGGCCGCGGACGCGACTAGTAGCCAGGTGGTCAGCCCGGCCAATCCGTGGCTTAGAAGGTCGGAGCTGAAACGGTACGGGAATCCGGCGTGGATAAGAACCGCGACCAGTCCTAGAAAGCTGAGCGTAATGTGTATGGATAGCCAGGGTCGGACGCCGCCTGCTTTCTTGATGAGTCCGATCCAGCCGCTCCTCTTGACCATCGTATAGAACTGGGCGCCGACTAGGAGAAAAGAGCCCGTGTAGGCCAAGAGTAGCCCGGCCTCGGTCCCGCCCTTCATGCCGGTAAAGAATCCTGAGAAGGCTCTTCTCGACTCGTAGAGAACAGCTATCGCGACAATGCCGATTGTTAGGAAGATGGGCCAGGAATAGTCCGTCCAGGACAATCGTTTGGTCTGGCTCAGAGACTCTTCTGCTCCCGCGCTGCCCTCATATGCATGTATTTCCGGGCTGCGAGTGCGCGGCTGATCACATCCCGCACACCGAATCCGGTGATGAACGCGGACCCACCTACAACTCCGAGCGTCACAAATGTCCGGACATTGTCGGAGGCAAGGAAGCCGCCGTCTTGCTCACCGCCCCGTTGACCAGCCGGGGACTGAGCCATCGTGAGGACGATATATCCGAAGACTACGATGATTCCTACCACGATTATTGCAGCGACAGTTTTTTTCACAATCGACAAGATCCAGTCCTCCAGATCAGCAATAGTCTAGGGACTAGGACTAGGTCGAGCGGGAAAAGAAACCAGTGTCACATGCGAGACGAGCGCGGGGTTACAGGGCCAGTCCAGAGTTCATGGACTCTGCACCGTCCGGTGCTTCTCTCTTGCGAACCATGGGCGTCTTAGGGTGTTAATCCAGAACGACAATAACGGGACGGTCCATATCAGGAGCCTGACAGGGACCCCTAGGACTAGCCAGCTCCATGGAACCAGGAGTGCGAGGAGCACGGCGATCGCCAGGAAGCCTTGCCTGTTTCGGGTTCTGCGGAATCTTAGCATTATCTCGCCATCGACGAGATGTTCCTCTTCGCTGGCGATGATGCCGGCAAACGCGGCCATTATCAAGAGAGTACCAACCAGGTCGACTGTAAAGAGGACCGACGCATAATCCTGGACACTTGCAGAGTTGAACGTGGACACTGCCTGGTCGAAGAGGTATGGAATAACCGCCACCAGGACAAGAAGCACAATGTTGAGGAATGTTACTAGACGGGTCTCGACCGGTAGAACAGACATGTCGGTCGTATAGACAAGCCAACTCGTAATCAGAATCAGAAAGACGAAGACGAACTCTAGAATATTCCTGTTGATGTCGCCCATGCTCGAGGACTGGCCGTTTGTTATGACCAGGCTGATAGCTCCGATCGATAGTGATAGTCCGTAGATCAGGTCGGAGAGCGTCTCCAGCCTCGGTCGAGGTCGCCGCGGTGCACTCTGAATCTCTTTCGTAGACAATGCGCTGGGCCGCGACTCAGCCTGCTTATGACGGTTTACAAGGAAACCTGGACAGTTAGACGAGGTATGGGACGAGCCGTTTCGTCCGTCTCATATAGCTGGCATAGTCGTTGCCGAGCTGTGAAAGCAGAGTCTTCTCCTCTATTCTCATACGGTAGCCGAATGACAGCGTATAGACGCCTAGCAGAACAAGCAGCGCGGCCCAGGACTGAACCGCCAGCCCAAGCCCGATAAAAGTGATCAGGATCCCAGTATATGACGGGTGTCGGATTAGACGGTACGGACCCTTATCGATAACCTTGTGATCGGTAGCCACTTGGACGGTCAGCGAGAAGAACCGGCCCAGAACCACTATTGCCCACTGACGGACAACTACGCCGAGGAACATGAGGAAAATTCCGAGATAAAAGACCCAGTCAGGCAATTGTCCAACACGCGCATAGCCGAAGGTGAACGCTAGGATGATTGAGATGAAGACGGTGAA
>JAJPJY010000007.1 GCA_021323995.1 bacterium
GAGTAACGCGACCCTTTAGTCCCGTGCCAGAGTCTCGTCGTTCACAGTTCCTGCCACGAGGCGGCACATATCGTGCGATACAAAAGGGCAACACGCTACGTCATAATCCTGGCCCTCACTCTTCTGGCACCTATTTTCCTCATGAGCCGATCGCCCGAAGTCCATGCGGCAGGATCATACACATTGGCGCCAGTATTCCCTGGATATGCTCAAGAAAACGATACTATCGGGCTCGTTCTGACTGTCACCGGAGCGAATAGGACAAGCTATCTATTCCGATTCTATGTTCAAGATCCTTCGAGCAGGACGTTTCATTCCATAAACGAGACGTACGACAACACGGTGAATCCTCAGTATTCATTTAATGTGATCGTTATCTATCCGAGCACTTCATTCCCGGGAAGGAACTCTCTAGTCGGCCAGTATCAAGCATGGGTCGACCAGTTTAATCCTGTTTTGAAGATACGAGTCGCTATCAGCTCCTTCTACTTTCTCTTAACAGACAACAGCGTATACCAGCGGACCCAGACAGTTAGGGTTCAGGGTTCTGGATACAATGCGTCTGAAACGGTGACCGTGACGATAAGGCTCGCGACTTCTTCGACTCCATTCTTTTCTGTAAGAATTACTGCGAGTTCGGCTGGACTGGTAATAACCAGTTGGAAGATTCCGGTAAACGCAACAATCGACTATTACGTAGTCACTCTTACAGGGACTACGACTGTTAAGAATCCCGCTGACATCCAAGCCTTCCTCGTCGGCCCCGCGACGATGACAATCCAATCACTCACCTCTTCGAAGTCCACGTATCAGCGGACCGAGACAATGAGCTTCTCCTTCCAGCCTGTCTATCCGGACGGTAGCAATGCAACAACCGGCACCGCGATTGTAACGATAACCGACCCTCTAGGAACTGAGACCAATCTGACAGCAGTCTATGACGGCGTATCTCACACTTTCAAAGCGAATTACAAGTCGTCCGTAATAGACAACATTGGGACATGGAATGCGACGATCGCGGTGAACTCGTTCAACGATGGTAACGGAAATACCGGTCCGAACAAACCCCTAACGAGTCTCCCTCAACTCATCGCAGCTACGCTAACAGTCAATGCCAGTGTTACCTCTAATGTCGCGGTTGGTCAACAACTCAAACTTAACGCGACGATAACGTATCCAGATGGATCTGCTCTTCAGTCGGGCTTGGTAGGAGCATACTTGCTCTATAGCGGAAATACGGTGAACGATACTGTCCCCATTGTCTTCGACAGCGGACTCCAGTTCTGGATTGGATCATACACACTCCAATCAACTGACCCCGGTGGACTCTGGTCGCTTTTCATCAAAGCCTCCGACAGCTCAACTCCTGCAAACACCGGCTCTACAACTAAAGTGGTCACGACCCAAGATCATCCTCCAGCAGCAACATTCTCTCAGTCGACCTCATCGACTCTAGCTGGAACCTCGATCAGCTTCAACGCGACAGCGAGCTACGATACGGACGGGACGATAGCTACCTGGTCGTGGAACTTTGGCGATGGATCCTCGGGTCTAGGGTCTACGACAACGCATGCCTACTCGACCGCTGGAAACTATACGGTTACACTGACGGTCACGGACAATAGTGGGGCCACTGGAACAGCGACAGCTTCGATCAAGATCGCGGGTTATCCCCCAGTGGTCAGTTTCATTCCTTCAACGGCAACTCCTTCCTCTGGCCAGACGGTTACAATCTCGATAATTGCATCTGATCAATACGGGTCCATAGTGACTACGGTAGTGGACTGGGGCGATGGTACGACTCACACTCTATCAGGTAGTGCAACGAGCGATAGTCACTCGTATGCGTTGAGCGGTTCGACTGGCAAGTCGTACACGATAACGGTCACTTCGAAGAACAATAGTGGTCAATCTACTTCTGCGACTTCGACCGTTACGGTGCAGCCTTCCTCCAGTAGTGGAAACCTCTCGCTTCCCCTATACTATTTCGGAATATTGGCCATTGCGATAGCCGCGTTGCTCGCGGGAGGCTTTCTCGCTTTCCGGAGACACAAGGTCACTCATGCTCGGTTGAAGATCGACTTGGAGGCTGTCAAGTCGGAAGCTGGAAGGATCGAGAATCAGGATTTCTTCCAGTCGGTCAAGGACCAGCTCAAAAAGGACAAGGATGAATAGTGACCAAGGTAATCGCCGTCCACTCGTTCAAAGGAGGAACGGGAAAGACCACTCTTACGGCAAACCTAGCCGCGACGCTCGCAATGCACAGCCGAGTTGGCGTGATGGATTTGGACCTTTCCGGGCCCGGACTGCACGTCCTGTTCGGTCTAAAGAAGGGTGATGTCAAAGCGACTCTTACTGACATTTTCCTGGGGGATGCGAACCCGATGGATGCGATCATTGATCTGACTCCGAGGTTTCCAAAACTGAAGGGCGGCTTGTTCTTCTGTCCGGCGAGTAACAAGGTCGAGGACATGCTTCGACTGTTAAAGGCCGGGCTTGAGGTGACATTGTTCCAAGATACTCTGCAGAAAGTGGGCGAGCAGTGCAATCTCGACTATATCATCGTGGATACTCATCCGGGCGTCGAAAACGACACGGTTCTCGCAATGGGCTGCTGCGATGCCCTGGTCCTCGTGTCCAGAGTTGACCAGCAGGACTTGTTCGGGACTGCGGTGATGGTGTTGCTGGCTGAGACGTTTGGGAAGCCGACCTTCTTGACACTCAACATGGTCCCTCCTGGAGTCCGGATCAAGGACGCGGTTAAGGTGGGCAAGGAGCTTGCCACCTTGTTCAGGTCGCATTTTCTGCAGGCTTTCGAGTTTCAGATCGATGTTATCAATAACTTGAGCCGGTCTGTCTTTGTGGTCGATAATCCTGACTCCGCCTTTGCTCACAAGGTGAGTGAAGCGGTCGAGTTGTTGACGCAGGAGCTTGTGGAGGTGCCTAAGAGTGCAAACTAGTCCGAAGGGTAAGCCTAGCGCTTGGGACCTGCGCAGGCTTGTGGGGTCGGTTAACCAGTTGCGGTTTAACGATAACAAGGGCGAGGTCTCGTTCTTCGGCCAGAAAATGATCATTCTCAGGCGGGACGTTATCAAAGTAATGAGGGATGGGCTTGAACGGCTGGTCCAAGACCAATCAGCCCCCTTCCTGTCCTACTTAGCTAGTGGTATAGGGATTCATGAGGGCAGTATTTTCCGAGACAGCATAACAGCGACGGGTCCAGAACAACGAGTCGCCCTCGAGAACCTAGTCCATTCTGCGTTCGAGGATACGAATCTCGGATTGGGCAAGGTCAAGATCCACACGGTGGACTTTGACAAGGCCAAGGCAAGCGTTAGCATCAGCAACTGTTTCGAAGCTATGGAGAATGGACAGTCGGACGAGCCGAACTGTATGTTCACAAGCGGATTCCTAGCCGGACTCTTCGCAGAAGTTCTAGACAAGACAGTCCAGGCGAGAGAGACAAAATGCATCTCCCAAGGCAAAGACGCGTGCGAGTTCGAAATCCTCCCAGCCGACGCGGAAGAAGAAGCAATGGACGTTGAAGCGGAGATGAAGGACGCAGCGGTCGAGCAGGAATCTCAGAAGCAAAAGACTGTTAGCGATGCCGCGAAACAGGCTACTAGTCCGACACCGCCGAGCGAGAACAAATCATTAGAGAAACCAGCCAGCTCAGCCACGGACCAGCCGGGCCAATCGCCCAACGCGGTGACTAGCCAAGCGGA
>JAJPJY010000031.1 GCA_021323995.1 bacterium
AAAGACAGTGATCTATCTCCAATATGAGACCTCCAGCACCATTAGCTATTGACTCGAACTCGTCGGAAATATTGGCGATCCGCGGTATTTGTTCTATGACCCCATTCCGGGAAACATATAATAGACGACTCGGGCACTCGACCCTTCTCTTCCAGAAGATAGGTAGAACCGTTGCCCCGATTCAAGAGCTCAGCAGATATTCTATCGATCGTCTCTAACAAAGACCAGATCCGCAACATCGGCATCATCGCCCACGTCGATCACGGCAAAACGACGATGACAGACAGTTTGCTCTCCGGCGCCGGATTACTCTCGCCGTCGCTTGCAGGGACGGCTCTCGCCATGGACTTCATGGAAGAAGAACAGAAACGACAGATGACGATCAAAGCGGCAAATGTCAGCCTCTATTACGAGCACGGCTCCACGCCCTATGTCATCAATCTCATCGACACGCCCGGACACGTCGACTTTTCCGGCAAAGTCACAAGATCTCTTCGCGCCATCGACGGTGCAGTAGTTGTGGTCGACTCCGTCGAGGAGGTAATGGTTCAGACAGAGACAGTAACACGACAAGCTCTAGAAGAGCGAGTTAGGCCCGTCCTCTACATTAACAAGATCGACCGCCTCATCAAGGAGCTGAAGCTTAACCCAGAGCAGATACAGGAAAGGATCGCTCGGATCATCAAGGACTTCAACGGACTCCTCGACTTGTATGCCGAGCCCGAGTTCAAAGAAAAGTGGAAGGTAAGCTTCGCGAGCAATACTGTTGCGATGGGCAGCGCGAAGGACCGCTGGGGGTTCAATTTTGATGTCGCCCGGAAGAAGGGTATCAAGTTCACAGATGTTGTTGATGCATATCTCAACAACAAAGTTGAGGACCTAAAGAATAACGCTCCAATCCACGAAGCCATACTAGGCATGGCGGTGGAGGTTATGCCTCCGCCTCACGTCGCGCAAATCTATCGCATTCCAAAGATTTGGCATGGTGATCCGGACAGCGAATTTGGGCAGGCCATGATCAAATGCGACGACAAGGGCCCAGTGCTTATGTCAGTCGTCAACATAGTCGTGGACCCGCAAGCCGGCGTCGTCGCTACGGGACGCTTGTTCTCGGGCACGGTCACCGACGGGACACCGGTCTACTTGATCAACTCGCGGACCCAAGGCCGAGTCCAGCAAGTGGCCATCTACATGGGCCCACAGAGAGAGATAGTAGGAAGACTGAGCGCAGGAAACATTCCCGCACTACTCGGCCTCGAAAACGTAAAGGCGGGTGAGACAATATCTTCAGTCAAGCAAGTCATCCCGTTCGAAGCCGTCCACTACGTCACTGAGCCAGTCGTGACGATTGCTGTAGAGCCAAAGTTCAACCGTGACTTGCCCAGGCTCGTCGAGATTCTCCGGAAACTGTCGTTAGAGGATCCGAACTTAGTCACTAGTATCAACGAAGAGACGGGCGAATATCTAATTTCAGGAATGGGAACCCTCCATCTTGAGATTGCAAATACCCTGATTACGAAGACCGGTCTAGAGATTATCACCTCCAAGCCGATCGTCATCTACAGAGAAGCAATCCGTAGCGGAGCCGGTCCGATCGAAGGCAAGTCGCCTAACAGGCACAACAAGATCTACATCGAGGTCGAGCCTCTAGGGGAACAGGTCATGGATCTCATCAAGACCGGCAAGATCAGTGAGTACATGGACAAGGCGGACATGGCCAAGCAGTTGCGAGCTGTTGGCTGGGAGCCAGATGAGGCCAGAGGCGTCTGGAGTATTGACGAGCCCTTCAACATGATCCTCGACGTGACGAAAGGCGCGCAGTACATGCAGGAGGTCCGAGACATGATTCTAGCTGGCTATAGATGGGGAATAAAGGAGGGGCCAATCGCATACGAACAGATTCGAGGCATGAAGGTCAAGATTACCGATGTGGCCCTACACGAGGACCCCGTGCACCGAGGACCCGCACAGATCATGCCCATGACTCGCCGCGCCATGTTCACCGCGTTCCTAGAGGCTCAGCCAACTCTCTTGGAACCCGTACAGAAAATCACCACAAGAGTACCGAACGACTTCTTAGGAGCTGTAACAAGCGTCATTACGCAGAAGCGGGGAAAAATAGTCGCGGTGGACCAGAAGGGCAACCTGGTCTCGGTAGTAGGCGATATTCCTACCGCGGAAAGCTTCGACCTGTCCGAAGTTATGCGAAGCCAGACTCAAGGGCGAGCCTTCTGGGGCTTGGAATTCGCCCGCTGGTCACCTGTACCACAGTCATTGCTACAGAGTGTTGTGGAAGGGATACGGAAGCGGAAGGGACTCTCGCTTGAGCCGCCGAAAGCTTCGGACTTTGCTGAATAGGCACCGCTCAATCATTACCTGTCGTCGGGTCTAAGCTGTCACATTGTCAATCGGCATTACTTGAGGAATAGTGGGTGCAGTCATGGGCCGCTTTCCATTTCGAGTAATCCAGCCCATCTTCCATGGCGTCGCCCAAGCATAGAGAAGGACCGTCAACGTGAGGAAAAACAAGACGGGGACAAACGCCATGCGGTATGGGATAGAAGCTAGCGACGTCTTTCGATAGCTCCAAGTATTCAAGCCATGAAGGAATCCTATGTACAAGGTCCCGGCGAGAAGGCCTATCGCGCCGACCCACTCGCCTTCGAACGGTTTGACGATCAGCCAGAGAATGATGACAGCGGGACTAAGAACGAGGAGAAACTGGTACAAATAGAAGCTGAGCGAGGCAACGAGAGATTTCTTCCACATGAATCTCCCCGCCAGCAGAGAGCCGTGGACCCAAGCACGGTTCCAGCGTAACTGTTGCCTTAAGAACTGTCGAAATGTTCCGGGAACAATTGTGCGAACAATGGCGTTTGATTGATAAACCGCTCTTGCATTATTGCCGGACAATGCAACCGCGGTGAGAATTCTATCCTCGCCTGGAGATTTGATCAGTTCGCTTGTGAATCTGCCACCGAGCTGAGACCGACACATCCCATCTAACATTACCGGCCCTCCAATCTTCTCCTTCAGCCACACATTGGTAATCGGTAGAATGGACGTCTTCCTATACGCCGCTAACATTCCCGAGCAGCAACTAACCACGCCTAGACGAGACTCCATCCCCTTCAACAGTCTGAACGCCTCCGCATACCAGTAGTGTTGGAGCCTCGGAAGGAATCCTTCTTCCATGTTCGCTGCTTCCCCATGGCCACAGACAGCCACAACCGACGGATCTTCAAGAGGCTGAACGAGCAGCTTAATCGCGTCATGCTCCACGAAGCTGTCGCTATCAATGCAAACGACAATCTCCCCACGTGCTCTTGCAACCGCAGACGCCAGGGCAACGCGTTTTCCATAATTCCTCTCATGTCTAATCAGAACCAGTCTATCGGAGAATGGTGTGTTGTTCATGGACCGTTGAAGGCGATCCCATGTTGTGTCCGTACTCCCGTCGTCAACCACGATCACTTCCATTTCTGACGACGGATAATCGCTCCGGAAGACTGTTTTCACTACGTCTTCGATTACACCCTCCTCGTTCTTCGCGGGGATTACGACCGTTATCTTGGGTCGGAAACCTATGTCCTGGAGTGGTTTGTATCCTCGCGTGTAGGCATACAGAAAGATGAGGAATCCGGTCGTCAGGACGGAGTAGATCCAGAAGACATTGTCTTCTGCCAGCCTCACCCATACAGCTAGAATACCGAGTAGGGAACTAAACGTGACGAAAGCGACAGCCGCATCGTATCTTCTACCCGTGCCCGTAAGGGGATTCTTAGGTTTCGCAGGCAATCGTGCACAGAAGACAAAGCGTACTAGGATCTCAAAAGTGTTTGTGAAGGGATCAGCCGGAGACAAGCCAGCTCAAGCTATCTCGACCTTCAGATAGCTAACTGTAGAAAACGCTACCCTCGATAAGGGCTCTGAGATACTGTGATCTAGTTTAGAGGCGAGAGATCTTCCATTCGGGCCCTATTGACTTCCCCGATTACTACAACCAGAAATCCAATAGCGATAAACGTGAACGCAAAACTGTTATCGACAGCGTCAATCGCTCGTAGCAGAATAGGAAACAGAATGAGAAACGATCCGAAAAGAAATGCCAACTTAACTAGGAACTGCAGGGACGATCCGAAGCACATATAGCGGGTTTGAGTAATAGGCATTGCTGATTAGGATGTTCAATCGTTCACAGGATATCCACGAGTTGATGCGGATACAACGACCAAACGCCCCCAATCGTTGGACCAAACTGGTCCAGCTGATTTATTCCACCTCTCTAGACCAATAATCAAATTGTCATATCGTAAGTAAGCCTTACAAGTGCTTTATCGATTGCATGCTTCAGCGGCCGTGGTCCAGAGCTAGCGTCCAAGTCTGTATACAAGCGCTGGCGGGCAGCCTGGTCTATGACACCGGCTTCCCATCCACGCGAGGAGATAGCCGGGAACCCGGGTTCGAATCCCGGCGGCCGCACCAGAATCACACCTCATAGGTCCTTGAGCCTGTTTCATGGATCCCAACGTGATCCTAGCACTCGTCTTGAACACAGGGGGGATCCCAATGACATCGCTCAACTAGCTCCAAAAACCGGAACTACACACAAAAAACGCGACTACAAAAAAAAGCGCCACAAGAAACCACGACTTCTTCTCTCACGGCGGACGAGCGACCGAGAACGTGGCCGAGGAGTGCTTCTCTGCGATCATGAACGCCTCTCTTTTATCGCCATCCACTAGGGTGGTAAGTTCATGGCAACCTGTACCTGCCCGTGTGCGCCTCCTTCTGCTCCATGCGGGGTTCACTTTGTGCCAGGTCCCGGTTACCAAATGGCATCATATCTCGCCTCGCCTTGGTTCTATCATGGTAATTATCGGTTACAGCCTGACCATGAGGGGAAGAGATGTCGAAGATGTGGGGTTGAACTCGAGGATCAGAAGGATCGTGAACTGGGGCTTTGTCACCATTGCCGAGAGTTGCTTCACGGCCGGCCGTAAGTAACAGTTTCGCGCTAGAGTCCTATGCTGTTTATCGGGTTTCCAGAATTGCCATCTACTACTAGTACGATCTTGTCGCCCTTGTGGTCGTATCTTACGAACCAGATCGGAACATGAAGCAACTCAGTGTCGGAAACGTCGATTTGCGTTTGAATCTGCTGGATCATGTGGTACTTTGCATGAGCTTTTTGCGACTGTAGTTGATCAACTAGTGCCCGGGCCTGGTACTTGGCCGAGTCCTCGCTGATATCACCGTTCAATATCTTGATTCCTTTCGGATATTGTGAAATGTCGAACAGGGCCCGATCTTCCAGTGAGAACTGGTAGTCCTTCGGTTGGTACGCTGTAAGGGCTTTGAGTCCAACTATTGGGAAGTTGTAGTTGTCGTCCATTTCCATCGCCTTTTTCTGTCCCTGGCCCCCAATTCCGCCTCCCATCATCGAGCCTAGTACAGCACCCGTCAACAAGGGACCACCTATCCCTCGGTTTCGCCCTCCTCCCATGCCCGCCATTACACCGAACAGAGCAGCTGTGGTAGCTATTGTCGCGCCCTCTGTGACCATATCGGTCGCTACAAGAGAGGTTCGTGCTGAAGTGGCAACGAGCCAGTAGGGAACGACTGACAGTGTCATTTCTTCAAGGTTTGACGACTCCTGTAGGTGTCTATGGAGTAGTCCAGTGTCCATCATCGACTTGACTCGGGCAGAAATATCGTCGTTAGTCTGAACCTTAAGCGGTAGCATCGTCTGTTTCTGTATATTGGCCCAGCCGGTGCTTCCCAGAGCAACGCTAGCGCCGCAATACTCACACGTGATAATCATCTCTCCCAGCTTTGGAGATATTGGAGCTCCGCAGCTCGGACACTTTAGGGAACTAGCGGTCATTGGAGCAAGGACCTGAGCGGACCCTGACGACGAGGACTGTTGTGTCGCTCCACCCTGATTTGACTGACCCATACGCGCACCACACTTGGAGCAGAAGACCGCATCGTCTGGCAGTTGAGCCCCACACTTTAGACAGAACATTTCTTGTTCAGAGTCCCAGTTGCGCTCTGCTTCTTCTTAGATGTTTTCCGTTCGCAATGGGTTAACGCTGTTCATTGTCGCGCTCCAACAAACGACTGAGCAGTTTGTTTATCCCGATTTCTAACGTTCACAGAACATTCGTCGACGATCAGATGGTAGGCAAGAGTCAGTCCTTTGATTTGCTTGACTCGTCGCTTTTCGGGATCAACTTGAGAAACTCTCGCGGGTACTCTTTCGAGTTAAGCAAAGAGAGGAATTGTCCCTTCTTTATTGACTCTCGAGCATCTTCCAACTCCTTTCTCTGTGCCAGATGGTCGTGGACTTTTGCTTTGGCGAGAACGTCGAGTACTTTTCCTTCATAGAATGGTTCTAGATCCTTTCCTTGGCAGACCGCGCAATTGCAGCTGGTCGTGTTTTTTCGAATTGCCGCGTAATCTTTCTTCTTCAGGCTACCCCAACCTTTGCGGTCGAAGACATTGATGACCTCTTTCGTTAGCGGCGTTGGGGGTGGCGGGACGATCCATCTGGAAAAGCTGTCGATGCCGAACATAGGAAGAACCATTCCTTCGCTACATGTCATCAATCCATGGCCGAAGCGGATCTTTGGAGGGGTCTGGAAGGCGTGGACCCAAATTTCCGGCTTTCGCTTCTTGAAGTCCTCGATGCCTCGCAGCGCGTGGTAGTAGAATCCTCCGCGGAGATCGAATCCCAGCATAGATGGTTCATGCTTTTCGACCAAGGCAAGAAGTTTCCCGGCGGTTTCTTTGTTGTCCGATGCTTGGATGATCGGCATTATCGGTTTGTTAACTCCCCGCTCGTCCGCCCATCGTTCGGCAAAGTGTAGATGAGACTCGTAGTCGTCGAGTGAAATGTCGAGGGAATGCTGGACCGTGATTATGTCCAGGCCGGCTAGATATTGAAGGTCGAGAATTGTCTTGAGGTCCTCGGTCCGGTTGATGACTGCTCCTCCTTTGAATGCAAGATACAACATTCGAACCGCGTCCGCGCCTGTCTCCTTGGAGAGAAACCTGGCCATCGATTTCAGCGCGTCCTCTTGAGTGAGAATCTTCTTGACCGTCTCCGGAGGTGCAAGCCGAGCCAATACTGCAACCTCACCAGGTAGTGGTTCCTTCACTCCAGCTGGTTTGAGCGCGTTCCGCTCTGGGCTTATCGGAAACCTGTTGGGTAGGGGAATCCGGAGTTGGCCTATCCTCAGCTCAGACTGAGCCGCGCTTGTTTTGGAATCAGTCTTGATCTGGGAAAGCTGAACAGTCGACATACTAAGCTGGGGAAGCAGGTAGCAGTAGAAGAATCTTCTAGGTAGTTGAAACTACTAGGTCTCAGAGCCAGAGGGTTGGCTGGGTTCAGGTTCCGCCTCCGTCGCGTCGTGGAGGCTGGAACTTGCTTGGTCCTCGTGAAGGTCCTGGTCAGCACTCAAGACTTGTGGGCTGCCAGTATCTGTTTCTGGATTGGCGGTAGCAGACTCTGAAGCATCGTCGTGGGACGACTCTTGATTGTCGCGTGATACGGGCGTCTGGCCAATGGTAGACCCACTTGGAACCTCGAGGTGCTTTCTTAGGAGGAGCATGAGAGTCAGTGTTCCTACTGCAAACACCGTGCCGTTGACGATGGCTGAGAGACCTGCCCTGGTGAGTCCTCCTTGGAGTATGAAGTAGTATTGGGCCACAGCATAGACTGAGCCGAACGAGAAGACAAGGAACGGGAGCGCCTGGCTCCAACGCCTATCAGCCATGTTGATTGTCTTGCGCGCAAAAGTCTGCATGGCCCCTAGGATAGAGATGATCATTAGTCCGATGTCGACAATTGGAAGCGATGGCTGGTTCTGTGTAACAGCCGCCATGAGGGTGGTGGCGGCCCTGTAAAGTAAGTATCCCCATACGATGAGGAAAGTTCCTCCTGCAAAGACGGCTACTTCGGGTCTACCGTTTCTGATATTCCTCCATCCCCACTTAACCACTACTGAGTATGTTGCGACAAGGAGAAGAGAAACTATCAAAGTCCAGGCGAGAATGTAAGTGTCTGAGCCGCTGATGTTGGCATAGTTCTGCTTCGCCCAGTTGGAAATCTCCCAGATTCCGAACCCGAGCGGGGCTATTGGCAAGAAGAGAACGGTGATTCCGAGTGTTCTAGCGATTCTCTTGAAAATACCCTGACCCACTAAACGACTTTCAAACTTCACCATCGCCTGCGTGATCGGATTAGCGATGAAATAGGCCTGAGAAAGTATCCAGGCATAGAATATCCCGATGAAATAGGGAAGAATGGGCAGAGCCTCTACTGAGCCAGCGCGATAGATCCAATATGAGAATCCAGCAAGTATCGGACCATAAACTACTGCCAGTAGAATTGCGCGTCGTCCCATCCGCGCGAAGAGGACGCTATGTCTGATTCTCTCCGAGAGCGCAAGTGGAGCCAACACAAGGTACGTGGCTGAAGCACTCGCTCCGACACCAAAAACCACAGTCCAAGTACTGGAAAAGCTCAGAGCGTTGCCGACGTACGCGGCTCCGAAGAGAAAGGCAAGGACGAACATGAAGAGTAGTGTGTGCCCACGTATGCCCGGCGCAAGCAAAAGTCGTAGAGAACTGGGCAGATGAAACCGGGAGTGTCTCTCCGGCTGAGGAATCGCCAATAGCTTCGCCTTTTTCGGGACTCGTCCGTGAGGTTGGCTCAGACTGGAACTAATCACGACAGCGATACCAGTACAACTTAGTGTTCGTTACTACCGGCTCGGAACTCGGCCCAAGGCTAGCGAGCTTATAACGTAGTTGACTTTGCTGGACAATTCAGAACGAGAATTGACTGAGCACTATCATCCAAAGGATGAAATGAAGAGGAACGTTCGAGCTTTCATCTACCTGTCAACCCAGCTGGGGAAGGAAGCTACAGTTGCCGATGAGTTATGGAAGGTTCCCGAGATCAAGGAGGTCCATATTGTCCCAGGGAAGTACGATATTCTTGCGGTCGCGGAGGTGGAGAGGAAATTCTTAGAGCCTGATTCCCGAAGCATCTACTGGTTCCTCCTATCCAGAATAGAGCATATTCCGCACGTTGAGAGCACTTCAACCGTCATCCCTGTCGTCTCCCAGTCACGCTGGTCCCGCTAGCTCCCAGCCAAAGGTGTCGCCCTTCTGAAGGAAAAGGGCGTTATGTGAGTGTCGGCCAGTCCCCGGCGAATCCATATTCTCCGCTAGGTCCAATCACTCTCAGGAATAGAAGCAGCGAAACCTACGTGACTAGCCGACGACCGGCTCGTCTAACGGATCCAGATCAGCAGAATCCTGTTCGCCAGGATTGTCTCAAACAACGAGTCCCTAGCAGTCCGTATCGTTGCAGGTCGAGGTCGGTAGATACGCGCCTTACTGTCTCCGATAACGTATCTAATACGAATAGTCGAACATTCAACAGAATAAAAGAATAGTCAACTGGCATTACTAAATTACCTCATTTTCCTCCCTCTCGACTTGGAGATATGGCAAACGACCTTGGAGATTACGAGGAACAGACTTGTACGGGATTGTGAAATACCCAACTTACGCGGGAGAACGAAAAAACATCGAAATTGCCTTGAAATGAGCCTCCGTTGCGGGTCATTCACTTCTCTCTATTTGAGATAAGGACCCGGTTCTTCAGCCAGATTATGGAAACGGATCGTTACGAGATTCATGCACGAGTAGTCCAGCAATGGTGCTGGAAATGTTGCAAGGTCACAACTCATGACATAAACTTCCGCTGGGGTGGAAGATGTTTCCTCTGCAAAGAATGTGGAAACATTGTCGTCGAACAACTATAAGCAGAGTAAGGCTATGTCGACAATCTGCCTTTACTCTAGCTTAATTTCTCGAACCGTTCTATTCCCCTGCCACTCAACTCATAACGACCAAGCTTTCCTGGGGTTGCTGCTGGTTGGAAATAGTATGATTCCGTGAGTTGCTCGAGGACGGCGGTCTCGCTGTGGCCGACTTCCTTTGCTAAGTCTCTTACATCCATTGCGCCGTGTTTTCCTAGAGCTCTGATGATGTCGTCTAGCAGGTCGAGGTCGCTGTATAGCTCACCCATGTCGGTCGACTATGACCGGTCTGTGATTGCTTTTGAGCCTGTCGGTTTCAGTGGAGATGCATTTCTTCATCTGGGCGAGGTTGCCCTCTGTGCAGGTCAGTCCACATCATAGGCGCCCATTTCTGGAACGCCGACATCTCCTAGCCGGTTTCCATTATATTGAGTTGATCCTATCTGTGAGGCTTCGCCAAAGACTTAATGCGGTCAGGAAAGCGAACCGCGAATACGGGTCGTCTCCACGAAGAACTCGAAGTACGAAGCTCCAGGGTGGGATGAGATCTATGGCATGCTTCTCTCTCTCGCCCGGAGAATCAAGACTTCCGGTTACAAACCCGATGTTATTGTTGGCGTTTCGAGAGGAGGCTGGCCACCTGCTCGTATTATGAGCGATCTGCTGGAGAACTCTAAGGTCGCAAACATGAAGGTTGAGTTCTACAAGGGCATCGGCATACGTTCAAAGAAGCCAGTGATTACTCAGCCAGTAACAGCAGAGGTCACGGGCAAACGAGTTCTAGTCGTCGATGACGTATCAGACACTGGTCACAGTTTGAAGGTAGTAGTCAGCCACTTGCGCCGAAAGAGAACAAGTGAGCTCAAGGTCTGCACTATCTACATGAAGCCTCAGAGCATTTTCCGCCCAGACTTCTATGCGAGGGTTACCCGAAAGTGGATTATTTTTCCTTGGGAAAGGCTTGAGGCTATTCAGCTCATCGGGAGAAAACTCGGATCCGAGAAGGCCAATCTCTCCCACGTAATCCGAGAACTCAAGGGCAGCGGCATGAGCAGCCGACTGGTCAAGCAGATCTGGAGTATCCTATCACTTGATGGACCAGATTGAAAGTCATTATCTTCTAAGTTTAGGATTCGCCAACGCGAGAATAGCAGATCCGGAGAAGACTCTTCGTCAACTGCGTTCAACGAGCGATAGGATCCAAGTGCAGCTTTTGAAAGCTGGTCTGGTCGCAGGACCCGAACATCTCAGGTTTGCTGCGAGAAACGCTCTCCAATCTTTCAGAGGAAAGAACCCGAGGTCAAAGAGTCTGGCAGTAGAACTCCTGCTTTTCATTTCCTGCCAACGACAGATTTCTAAAGCAATCAGTCTGTTGGGAGTAGAGTCGTCGGACAATAGGATCGTCCTGGTCGCGTTAAGCGAATCAACAGAGGCGCTTCACGAGCTGGAGAAAGCTTCCAAGTCTGTATTAGGCGAGCTTGACGAGAGTCTTGTCGAGATCAGTTCCCGGCTAAAGCTGGATGAGATACGGCGTTGCTATGGGGTCTCGGCTAGGGAGATGGACGCGGCTCGTTTCTTAGGCGAGAGCGACGAGCAGGTGCTCAAGCGTTTGATAGTTGAACGCTCAGCGCTTCTCAGCGTCCCGGACTAGAAGCTTCTCTTTTCCTTCTCTATGCCGAGGATGTTTCCGGGAGAAATGATAGAGACGCCCGCAATATTGCCGATAACCTCGATCAGTACGATCTTGTCCGGGTTTCGAAGCTCGACCTTTCTGGGGACCTTGGACGCTACTGCATCAATGATCTCTTTGGAGGAAGCTCGGCTACGCCGTTTCTCCAAGGATACCCGAAACGTCTCGTCCGCACCGACCTTCCTGATTCGGTTCAACACTGCCTCGCTTATCGCCGTTATTTCACATGAAAGGACTTGTTCTATGGGTTTGACTTTCAGTATGTAGCGGAACTGCCAAGGTCGATGCTTGAGAACTCGTCGAAGCTCGGATGTCACCTTCACAGGGTCGAGTACCGTTTTCGCAACCGTGAGACCGCTTACTGGTGCAAAGTCCGTCGTGGGAGACGAGTCACCCATCTCTCGAAGTAGATATCGGATCTCATGATTTGCTTCTTCTTCAGTTCCGCGAGCACTCGACACCAGGAGATTGAAGTTATTCATCAAGCAGTACGCCCCCGAACCCGAACGGCTCAGTCTGTCTTGAGAGCCTTAAGAATCTCATCTCGGGAAACCGCGCCCTCTCTCAATAATTCGACCGCGTTGCCGACCACTCTTGCAACGGTTGACTCCTTGCCAAGGGGCGTAGGTCCTCCGTCAAGTATGAGGTCTAATCTGTCGCCAAGCTGGCTTAACACTTCATTTGCGGTATTAGGTGAAGGGTGGCCAGAGATATTGGCACTTGTTCCGATAATGCGGCCCCCACATTTTTCGATGAGATTGAGAGCGGTTTCATGTTTCGGGATTCGCAGACCTACGAAGGCAGAACCGTCCGTGACGGGCGGAGGGAGTTCGCTTCGAACTGGTACAACTAAAGTCAAAGGTCCGGGCCAGAATCTTCCAGCGAGTTTGAGTGACGTCTTGTTGAACTCTCCGATTTTCTTGGCAGCCCCCATGGAGTTTATGAGAATTGGTAGCGCACCTTTTCGACGCTGTTTTGCTTCGATGAGTCGATCAACCGCCTCCTTGCTAAAGGGGTTGCAGCCCAAACCGTACACTGTGTCTGTTGGGTATGCGACTAGTCGACCTGCCAGAACCAGCCCCGCGGCCTCTTCCATTCCTTCGTCACTCACAGTAACGAGCCTAGCGGTGGTCTGCGTCATGGACGAC
>JAJPJY010000144.1 GCA_021323995.1 bacterium
GACTGTATCTCCTTTCGAGAAAGCCCACTCCATCTTTTCCAGTGTCTCAAAATCTTGGGAATGATCTGGAATCTGTGTCATGTTAGCTTGAACTGACTCGACTTCTAATTCTCCTATTTGTAGTTCTTCTCTCCAGCAAGTATTGGGACGGGAAGCTTGTTCTCTCTTGGAGGGATCGGGCAGGTGTACTGGTCGTTGTAGGCGCAGTACGGGTTGTAGGCCAGGTTGAAGTCTAGCTCGTAGCTATCTCCGCCTTGCTCTTCAAGGTCGAGATATCGACCTGATCCGTATGTCTCGTCGGCCGAGGTCTCATCTGAGAAGGGAATGAAAAGCGATCGCGCAAAGGGGTCCTCGGTGGACTTGTAAACGATCAGGCGATGGCGTTTGCCGTTGAGATCAAACTCAAGTCTCCCATATTTCACATATGACTCTCTAGATCCGGTGCTTGTCTGTATGAGAATTAGCTCTGGTTTGTCGAATCTTTCTAATCTCGCAGAAACATTGTAGATTTTCTCTGGAGGATAGTAGTTCAGTCCCCTGAACGTTGAGCGTTTTTCGGGAGGGATGGGCGAATCTAGATCGGTTCTGAAGAACTCGTCTTTCTCGCGTCTGAGGTTTTCGATTTGTTGCTCATACGGATCGACTTGTTCGGCGGCAGGATCAGTTGGGCCCAATCAGCTGTCCCTTGCTTCACTCTCGGTGTCCTGGCCTTCGGCGAATGTCGCGTTATAGCATGTGGGGCAGTAGGGCCCGTCGTAGGGCCCGTGCTTGGTGCAAGATCGTTGCTTGTTGCGCAGATGGTTAGCTGCTCGCTTTACTGTTTGGATACCGGCCAAAGCGATTGCTCCATTAGTTGGACAGAACAGATTATGGCGGGCCCGGAGGGATTTGAACCCTCGACCACTCCCCGAACGAGCCTCAGAGGGCTCGCTCTTCAGGTTAAGAGCTTCAGCCGTTTTGAGCCTGCTGCTCTACCTGGCTGAGCCGCCCGACCGGACGCTAAAGACCGGTTTACGGGCCCACGAGACCCGCCAAGAGCGCGCGGACCCTCGAATTCTAATAAAGATTGTCGATTTCTCCAGAGATCAATCGGCTCATCAGTTCCTTGCTAGAAATTCGTAGCAACTAGTGTTCCCACTACAAATCTCTCCCGGTAACACAACCCTTCCTCGGCACGTTTCCGACCTCACCACAGAGAAAGCGTCAGCAATAGAGACTGTAAACCGATGAAACATCGGACAGCAATGGTCTTGGTAGTGCTAGCCTTAGTCATAGCGGTAGCTGTCAGAGACACGCCTACGGTCTTCGCGCCTGCTCCGTGTGGAGGCGGGACACCTTCCTACACTCTGACCATCAGCCCAACTGCCCCCATCAGTCTCGGGAATTCCGTCACGATGACCCTCAGCGAGTCTGGGGGTGCCAGAAGTTCGACATACACGATTTCGTTCCAAGTGGTGAAGCCGAACGTGACAGGTAGCGCGGTTGCTTCCAAGCCTCTCGCAACTGATACCCAATGCAATGGAAGTGTCGGCCTTACGTATCCAAATCCGTCTTTTACCGCTTCGAGTGGAACCGTAGCAACGGATGTCGGAGGAGTCTACAGTGTGTTTGTGAACCAGACTGCTCCAACCAACACTGGGACAGTCGCCACCGGACAATTCACAGTCAGCTCGCAGCTCACAGTAGTAATCTCTCAACCCAGCGGAGGAACCGTCGTGCAGAGGGGCCAGACGATGACGATCGGTGGAACTGTATCATCCCCCAGTGGGCCGGATGGAACAGCTACAGTGTACGCCCACACGCCTAACGGTGGCACAATATTCCTCCTCCAGACTAGTCTCGGAGTCTACTCAATTTCCTACCAAGTCTCAAGCTCGGACACGGTTGGCGCCTGGACAATAATCTTGGTCGCCAGTGACAGTCAGGGAAACTCAGGCACGAGCTCCCAAGTAACCGTGACAGTCACAGCAAGTAATCTGATCGTAGATTCCCTAGTCACATACAATCAGAAGGATGTTCCCATAACCAGCTTCTCCCCCGGGGACGCAATCTACGCCTTTTTCCGAGTCCGCTATTCATCCGGCTCATATCTCACCTCGGGACAGTACCCTGTCAATCTTCGAGACTCCTCAGGCAAAGAGGTTGCCAACCTCACCGCCTCCTACGATAGTTCTCGATTCGGATTCTACACGGCCACAGGCTACCCTGTGGCTGGATCAGATCCCGGAACGTGGACTGTTGTAATCGGCGCTAATAGTATCGATGACGGATACGGGAATAGTGGGCCCGGCCTTGACACCTCAGTTCCACTCCAGATTGTGACCATTACCTCTCCGCTCAGCTACTGGCCCTTCATAGCTGCAGCATTAGTCGCAATTCTGGGGGGAATCGTGACAATAAAACGGTTTGACACGTCCCTCGTGGACTTTCAGCATCTCGAACAGCTGATGGGAGGCCCACTACCCAGAGGATCTTCTATACTGCTCATCGGAGACGCTGGCAGCGGAAAGACAATACTCGCCTACCAGTGGCTCTATGATGAGCTGGAATCCGGCCGACTCTGCGCAATCCTATCATATGACGCATTTCCCGAAGACGTCCAGGCTCGCATGAGCGAGTTTGGCTGGGACATAATCTCAAGCCTGCGAAAAGGCCGATTGAAAATCATCGACTGCTACTCAGGTCTCGCGGGAGGAGGAGAGGGAGCCATCAAGGACCCGTCCGATCTAACAGAGCTCAACATACAGGTCACATCGTTCATCGCCAAGGCGAAAGGCGGGCCCGTAACTCTGATCCTAGACTCTCTGAGTCCCATCTTCAACGGAGTCGATGCTAAGCAAGCCATCAATTTCCTGCAGACAGTGAGCGCGAAAGTAAAGAAAACAGGGGGCCTATTCGTAATGACAGCATCGAAAGGCGCGATTCCAGACGAGTCGACAGCCAAGATCAAAACAATGGCTGACGGGGTCTTAGAACTCAACATCATTCGGTCAAGGGGAAAGTCCCACAGGTTCTTGACAGTTCTCAAGATGGAGAGAAGAAGAATCTCCTCGAACACAGTGCCATTCGAGATCGACCGGTCAAGAGGCCTCGTCTTCCGAGTCTCAAGGTTCAAACTCTTGAAGAACCGGCTATCCAATCCTCTTACCTGGCACCTTAAAATCCGACATACTCGGCCTTCCCAGAAGAAGTCGGAGATCCAGTCGAGCAAGGACCCGCTTAGTCGTCGCCGATGACCTTTCTAGTTGAAAGACAATTAGCCTAACACTGGCAAGCACACATGCATGGTAACCGTGGCCTTCGTTGGACTAGGATTGAATGATGAAAGAGGCCTGACTCTGGAAGGATTAGAAGAAGCGAAGAAGGCAGATGCGGCATTTGCAGAGTTCTACACGAACTTCATGCCGAACCTGGATCTGAAACGATTGGAAGACTTGATCGGCAAGAAGGTCAGGGTGCTAAACCGATCGCAGCTCGAGGACGATGAAGGCAGAGAATTGCTTTCATTTGGCCAAGAATCAAAGGTTGTCTTGTTTGTCCCCGGCGACCCCATGGTAGCGACCACACACATTTCGCTGAGACTATCACTGTCCATTATGGGCGTCAAGACTCGAATAGTCCACGCTGCATCCATAGTTTCGGCGATATGTGGCGCGACGGGTCTCCAGAGCTTCAAGTTTGGCAAAGCCATTACAGTACCTTATGAAGAACCTCTGCCTAACTCGGTGCTCGAGACCATCTCGGAAAATCGTGAACGAGGACTTCACACTCTGCTCCTTCTAGATGTTAAGGCAGGTCAGGAAAGACAACTGTCGATACGCGAGGCCCTTTCAAGGATTGAAAGCGCAAATGCCAACTTCCGAGAATTGCTAGCTGTCGGCGTCGCCAGACTCGGCGCTCCTGATGAGAAAGTAAAGGGCGGTCGGCTACGTTCATTGATCAGCGAGGATTTCGGGGCTCCCCCTCAGGCGATAGTCGCGGTCGGTAAACTCCACTTCATGGAAACCGAGGCACTAAAAGCACTGTGCGGTGTCCCCGACGAAGACCTCCGTGAGATCAGATGAGAGAAAGCGCTACCGAAAGAACGGCCAAGTACATCGAGATTACCACAACATCAATGAAACGGCTGAAGATCAGAGACTTGCCAGCTACGGTCAACGAAACACAAGTTCACTATGTGCTCGACCTAGTTCGAGGATACGTCAAGGACGCCAAACACTATGCACAGAAAGGCAAGCCAGCAACATCACTTGCTTGTGTCGCCTATGCTGAAGGACTCTTGGACGCGATAAAGTTCCTCGAACTTGTAGAGTTCTGAGCATGTCCAAAGGTAACACTTGTCTGATATCATCGAGACACCAGCAATTACCTGAACTGAAGATGGTGGATTGCGCGGCGTGCCGTAGAATTGTTCACCGTGAGGAACCTGTCTTGGCGGCGTTTACGCAAGAGGGCAAGAGAAATTACTTCCACCAAGACTGCGAACAAAAAGCGGATTACGTTTCTCGATGGAAAGAAGAAGCGCCGTGGGCTTTCAAATCAGTAAAGCTCACCATCAATGATTGGCAGCAATGCAGCCCCAAGAAACACTTGGGAGTATGGCAGTCAATTTTCATAGCACGCAGAGACGAAGACATTTGGTGCCCCGATTGCGGACTCAAAGTCTCTCGCCATGAAGGCCTAACGTGTCCAAAGTGCAACTCATCTGCGATCGTCCTCCGCGTCGAATCGACCAAGATGGTATTCACACACAGAGAACCGCTGTACAAGCTTCTAATCCACTGTACTCAGAAGGGAGAGGAATCTTTCGCTTACGCTATCTCCAAAGGCTTCACACCGGTCACCATTACGTCGAAGAAGAGAGACGCGTCAGCACCCGAGCAATCAACAGCTATGATGCTCGAATACAAGCCAAAGGAAGACATGAGAAGAGGCCTCCAGGTATAACCCGAATCTCTGCTTTGACTGAAAAGGCATTGCACGTACCAGCAAGCTTGACTCACCGGAAACAAATGCTGCAGTTGAAGAGCCAATTGCAGGTGATGAGTGTACATGGGCGAGTGAGAGAGTCCTCGCAATGTCATTCTTGACATGATCATTTGCATAGGCGCTCTTGTCCACACCGCTGATACGAATTGATGTTTCCCGATTCATTTCTTCGCCGATTTTTGACTACACCGTTTACCTTTTTTAGTAGATAAGCGTCATAGCGTCGTCACTATGTCCCGGAAAGAAACAACCGATCTCTCGTTCGTCGCGGATCGCGTCCACCCGCAAACGTGGACACTATTCCAGTCGTTGAGATCGCGCATGAGAGCGCTGAGGGGAGTCACGGTCAAAGTAAATTACGAAAAAAATAGCGGGGAAGCAATGTTTGCCTACCAATATGAGAACAAGCTTCTCTTCCATTTACATGCAAGAGGAGAGGAGATCAACGCGACTTTTCACACGGACCAGCGAGCACGGGTTAGAATTATGGAAGACCAATCGCTAGACTGGAGACTCAGAGACCAGGTCAGCAAGCATACGCGGACCGATGTCACACTCCGAACCTCAAAGGACCTCGGTCCATTCATGGATCTAGTAAAGGTCAGGTACGAGCACATCAACCGAGAGACCGCGGGCAACCAGTCTGAAATCCGGCCAGTAGCATTCTGAACCTTATGGTCCAGGGTCAACTATCACAGATAATCGCGTTTTTATCGACCTTGGCCAGCGACTCCTGCAAGCTCGTCCTTGGCTCAATACCCCCAAATCGGTCCTAGGCTCTCAAGAGTCAAGGAAATCCTAAGCGTAAGGCACCTTTCCGAAACAGTCGACCCAGTCGACGCGGTCGTTGCACTACTACTTCACGAGAGTGGCCCTGAATTGGACGTTCTCCTAATCCATCGTGCAGAGCGAATCAATGATCCTTGGTCAGGGCAGATCGGTCTTCCAGGTGGGCGAGTGGAGCACACCGACTTATCCACGAGAGCCGCGGTGAAGCGAGAGGTCAGCGAGGAAATCGGACTAGACCTAGACAATCATGGCAGAGAACTCGGCACCTTGAGCATAGGCTCACCAATGCGACGTCTCGACATGAAGGTTCAACCCTGGGTGTACGCCCTCACCAGCCGCCCCGAGATCCGAATCAGCCCTGAAGTCCAAGAAGCGTTCTGGTCATCAGTAATCAGTCTTCCTTCCCTCATGACCTCCACCGAGATCGAGATCAGAGGCACTCGAAGAGAAGTCGACGCTTTCCTCGTAAACGGACGGGTAGTATGGGGATATACTTACAGGGTCCTCGACGAACTGCTATCCATGCTGAAACCTCTGACCTGATCAGCCAGACATACTCGCCATAGGCAGAGTCAAAGCGTTGCCGATCGTAGACGAATCCTTCTTTGAATAACCCCTCATGTCAAAAGTTACCTTCGTGAATCCGAGCCGTCTCAGCTCCTGATCGATCTGATCCAGAACATTCTCGTCGAAAAACAACTTCCTATCTTCCGGAGAGACTTCGATTCTAGCGGTCTTGCCGGCATATCGGACCCTTAGATCCTTCACGCCGGTCAAACGCTTGACGAAAAGCTCGGCCGGCCAAATCATTCCCAGTTTTTCGGCAGTAATCTCTTCGCCATGGACTACTCGCGAAGAAAGACAAGGCATCGCTGGCTTATCCCAGACTGAAAGCCCGAGAAATCGGGCCGCCTCCCTAACGTCGGCCTTTGAAAATGAAGCTTGGAGCAGAGGACTGAGAACACCTGCTTCTCTAGCGGCCTTCAGGCCAGGGCGATCGTCTCCTATATCGTCGGCTTGCGTACCGTCAAGAATGGCTTCCAACCCGAGAGAATCTGCCAGATTCCTAAGTTCGGCGTACAGAGTCTCCTTGCAAAAAAAGCATCTGTTTTGGGGATTAGAATAGTAATCCGGGTTCTGCAACTCACTAGTCTGGACAACAAGATGACGAATACCTATGGAATTGGCCGTCTGCTTCGCGACCTCAAGTTCTTCAGTTGGAAGTGACTCGGATTTGCCGGTAACAGCCACAGCCGAATTGCCCAGCGCTCTATGAGCGAGAAAAGCTACTAGCGAACTATCCACACCTGCGGACAGAGCAACTACAACCCCGTTGAGCTTGCGAATGATCGAAGTTGCTTGATCAATCTTCCACGCTAATGCCTCAGGAACGCTTTCTGTCATATCACAATGGAGAGTGTTAACAGTGGAATTAAAACTGTCGAATAGTGGCTGACTGCATGGTCGCTCGGCTAGATTTGGAAAGATTTGCCAAGACACGACTCTCGAAAAAAGCAGACAACATGCTCGCCATTGCACACGTGAGACAATTCGCTCGCCTTGACGTTGGGCGTGAGTTGAGGAAAGGTTTGCCCGAAGTAGTCTTGGCCGAAGGGAAAGATGCCCGGGATGTTGCCGATATCGTCGCAGCCGTCGTTACACGGACCGGAAGAGCAATCGTAAGCAGAGCCGACCGCAGTTATCTCACAAGAATCCGTGCCAAGCGAATTGCCCAGACCCGGGTCACATTCCATGAAAAGGCCGGAATGATAATCGTCAAACGACTTTCGTACAAGACCAAGAAGACAGGCGGCAGAGTTGGACTGCTGACCGCGGGCACGTCCGACATTCCTGTCGCCGAAGAAGCTAGAATAATCGCTGATGAGATGGGATGCGAGACGCGAGAATACTACGACGTAGGCGTTGCAGGCCTCCATAGACTCTTCGAGCCGTTGGCCAAGCTTCTCCAATGGGATGCTGACGTCATACTTGTCGTTGCTGGAAGAGAGGGAGCTCTGCCAACCGTTGTCGCGGGTCTCGTTGATGTTCCTGTAATCGCTGTTCCAACATCACGTAGTTACGGATTTGGCGACCGCGGAATAGCCGCTTTGGCAGCTATGCTACAATCGTGCTCCCTAGGACTTGCTGTCGTCAATATTGACAGCGGGGTCGGAGGAGGCTCTATTGGGGGCCTAATCGCAAACCGAGCAGCAAAAGATCGTCTGCTAAAGAGAGGATAGGATTGGGAGTCGACCTCGGAGATCTAGTCCCGCGACAAAAAACGACGCTCGACCAGCTCACCGGAAAGACGTTCGCCGTCGACGCCTATAACGCGCTCTACCAGTTTCTCGCAATAATTCGCGGGCCCACCGGTGCCCCACTAATGGATAGACAGGGGAGAGTCACCAGTCATCTTAGCGGACTACTCTACAGAACCACCAACCTTGCAGAGCGAGGAATCCGCCTCGCCTACGTATTCGACGGCATACCCCCAGCTCTCAAAGAAACCGAGATCAGACGTCGACGGGCCGTTAAAGAGGAGGCCATTGTCAAGTACGAGAAAGCGATAGTCAAAGGCGAAGCTGCCGAGGCAAAACGATACGCCCAAGCAACGGCAAGTCTGAAAGATACGATGGTCGAAGACGCTCGAAGACTCCTCGAATATCTCGGCGTTCCCTTCGTTCAGGCGCCATCCGAAGGAGAAGCCCAAGCCGCATTCATGAACTCGAGAGGCGACGTGTGGGCAGCAGTCAGCCAAGACTACGACTCATTGCTTTTCGGAGCGAACAGGCTAGTCAGAAACCTGGCAATAACCGGAAAGAGGAAACTCCCCATGAGGGAAGCCTACGTTCAGGTTGACCCGGAGCTAGTCCAGCTCCAAGAGACTCTTACAACACTGAAGCTCAGCCGTGAACAAATTATCGACCTCGGAATACTCATTGGGACCGACTTCAACCCGGACGGATTCAAAGGAATCGGGCCGAAGACCGCCCTGAAACTTCTACGAGAGAACGGGGATATCGAGAAGGTATCGGCTGAGGACTCGAACTTCAAAACTCCTCAGAACCTCAATAGAATCCGGGAGATATTTCTGAAACCCAACGTAACCTCAAACTATACTTTGAAATGGAGTGAGCCGCATGCTGACGCACTGGTAAGATTTCTCTGTGGAGACCGAGACTTCAATGAAGAGAGAGTGCGCACAGCCGTCGAACGCATGAGAACCGGCATGGCCACAAGTCAGGAAAAGCAGACCCTTGAGTCCTTCTTCAGCGGCTAGTCCAGTCCGCGACTCGGGAAGCGTTCATATGCTGTCTTTGAACTCATGCGCCAAGCTTGGCGCATAGAAAGACCGTGCTTGCAACAGGGGTCTTTGACCTTCTCCACCTCGGCCATGTGAGATTCCTCGAAGAATCGAAACGGAGAGGGGGACCAGGTGCACGGCTCGTCGTCGTCGTAGCAAGAGACAAGACGGTCTTTCGTCGCAAGGGCCTGAGACCGATCTTGCCGGAAAATCAGAGACGGGAGCTGGTCAGCTCTCTAAGAACTGTAGACAGAGCAATTCTCGGCCATGAAAGTCTCGACATGCTTAGAACCTTGAAAGAGGTCAGACCCGACTTGATCTGTGTAGGATATGACCAGAAAGAGATCAAAAAATCTGCGAAGAGCTTGTTGAAGCGCGAGGGATTACGTATTCCTGTTATCCAAATTCCTAAGTTTGGTCCCTTGGGCTTCAACAGCAGCAGCAAGGTGAAAGATAGGGTAGCAGAACGATGGCTCCGGGCTAGCTAGTGGCCTGGCGACACTTGGACCTCGACAAGGTCTCCATCTTGTAGTTTCAACCGTCTCCTCAAATTTTCGGGGGCTATGATCTCGATCACATCCTCCCCGTAGTGAGCCCTGATGGGCATTACTATTGCTCCGTGGACCTTGCTCCCGACTATCACAGGGTAGCATTTAGCGCCTCCAAAAGTCCGTTCCTTGTCGGCAAATCCGTCAATGTTGACGAATGGGTAGCTCTCAAGCCCGCGGCGTTGGACCATGCTGTCCTTGGTCACTCTCAGATTTAGAGTTCCAGGAAATGCATCGAAGCCCAGCTTTGACTTGAACTGTTTTCGATAGCCCTCCATGCTCATGTAGTATGATCCCTCAGAGAGCCCAGAGAATACCGTAGCTTTGATAGACAATTCTTGTTTCGCTTCTTCGAAAGCCGGCTTTAGCGTCTTGTACATTTCATTCAGACTGTTAAGACCTACTCTTGTTATCCTGACCCGTTGAGCCTTCCCGTCAATGGAACGTTCTATCAGACCCAGCCGTTCCATTTCAATTAGGCGACGAGAAGCTGTCTGCTGGGACACCCCGAGTCTCCTAGCGAAGACTCCAGTGCTGAGGGACACCTCTTTCGCATATGCTCCTAGCTCCGCCAGCTTGTAGAGAGCGATTAGGACGCTAGGCTTCAGTAAGACCCACTCCTTCTGGATTGTTCCGAGTTGATATGGGCTTGCCTAAGTAGCATTGGGTTTTTGCAAACCTGAGAAGTTCGCCTGTCTTCAATTCTTGGCACGTGAGCTCAACCTTTTGTCGAGCCGATCTATTGCCTGCTCAAGGGAGTACCGTCTCACCTCGGTTACTACGTCGCCTCGGGTGGTCTCGATGATGCGCCGCGCCGCGTCCATTTTGACCCTGAAGGTGGGAATGATCGACGTGTGCTCCAAGGTCTGCAAATCATCGTAGATTCCCTGCATCGAGTCGAGCAGTTTTTCCGCCTTCTTCACATCTCCCTTCCTTAGACAGTTCAAAGCCATCCGACGAAACTCGCCGACAGCGTCCAATAGCCCAAGCATGTAGCTTCTGTAATCAGACTTGAGCTCTGAAATGGACGGTATCCTGTCAGAATCAGTCACGGTTCGTAGAGTCATGGCCTCAACATACTCCTGGTGAGCCACCACGACCCCTTGGGACGTCTTGAACTCGGGAAAGTCTTCTGATAGTTTCTCGATCTTGCTTAGCGTCTCTTCGACTCTGGAGATTCCAGCAGCTGCCAAGTCGAGATTGCCTCTGTGAATGTCGAGAATCGTTGCTCCCGCTAGCCTCGTAGCGGTTCTGGAAAGACTGAGGACTTGCTCGCGTACTTCGTCGTAGTGCGTGAGCTGTTTCTGGATTACAGCCAGTTCCTTTTTTGACAGGGCCAACGGGGAGCCTTAGCCGGTTACTGGCAGGAAGATATTTGCAGGTGAAAGTCTACTTGAGCTTTTCTGCTTCTTCCTTTATTCCGCTCTGAGTAATGATCATTAGGTCCACTCCGTCTCCGCTCGAGATATCGCGGGCAATGGCGGACCTTATTGCTCTGAGGATCAGGGGCTTTCCCTCCTCGACTGACAAGCCTTCTCGATATTCGGATTCGAGAACTCCCATTGCAATTTCTGCACCGGTACCAACAGCAGCAAACTTGTCTCCTAACACGGACCCAATGGGATCCAGAACAAAAAGCTCAGGTTGGCCATCATTCATTCCAGCGATTATGGTCTGGGCAAGGTATGGGAACAACCGCCGACCAGAAAGGAGCGAAGCGAAGAGCTTGGCAGTATTTTTCACGGAACCCGCTCGTCCCCTCTCATAGCGGTAGATGTTCATGTACGCGTTTGCCTCCCTTGAAAGAACCTGCATGTCTCCGATTATTCCGGCACATCCTACCCCGATATTGTCTGTGATCTTGAAGACTTTCTTGGCTGCTTTACTCATTACAAAGGTGCCGTAAGAGTATCTCCGCTCAGAAGCAAGTATCGCTCCGTCCTTACAAACGAGGCCGACTGTTGTCGCGCCGGGCATGAAGCCTTCATCACTCAATTTGAACCAGTCGCGGGTCCTTGGATTGTTGCTATAAACGTAGCGTCAAGAACGAATGATCCGTTACAGCTCCTTTGTAGAGACGGTGTCCCGGAGCTTTCTCTGCGGATTGGTCGAGAGGCCGAGTGGGACGTAAGGACGATTCCAGTCTATTGGTCCGCTGGAAAAGAGGTGCTGAAATCTTGCAAGCACGAGATCCCAAGACCAATTGAAGAAGTCGAAACACTCGTCCCATTCTTCACCATCGATGAAACCAGAGTGGACAAGACTGACCTTGACAAGACCTCCGCTGAGCACCTGTTCAAACCTGACATCGACTCGTGTCTTGATCCTTCTCACGTTCGGAAATTGGGGAGGTGCGAGGAACTCGAATGCGAGGTTTTTCTGGGCTTCCAAGCCTAGTACCTTGCATCCCTCAGTTCCCTGAAATCCTCTAGGAGCCTTCTGGTCAAAGAGCAACTCGTAGGGACCGCCAACTCTAGCTTCGATATTCGCTTTAGGTGCGAAGAAGCTGTTGACCCCCTCCGTAGTAGTCCAGCTATTCCACGCTGGTCCGAGAGGAACGGACGTAACGGTCTGTTTTCGAAGAAGACGAACAGTATCCGTCAAGACTTTCAGCAGGTCAAGTCTTTGCTGAGACTATCTGAATTTAGACTTACGCTCGTCGTGCGACGGTTCTCGCGCACGTTGATATCGCAGAGTTTGCATGGAGCAATTGATGCGGGAGCATCCTTTGCGGTCTCTGCTGTCTCGAATCAGGAGGGGATCAGGAAACGCGTCTGAGGTTGAGCTTGTTTACCGGCACCGCGGTGGTCCGAAAGATGAGCTTGCCATCAAGGTCTCATCTGTTTCCCGTTTGGGGAAGGGCTGGTTCATGCTGGAAGATGGGGAGACACAGATTCCATTTCATCGTGTACTACGTGTCAAGAACCTTCGATCAGGCGAGGTTCTTTGGGAGAAGCGTCAACCGGCGTCTTCCTGAGGCTGAGCCCGTTGACTTTGAGCCTGCCTTGTTTTCCAAGGTCCCCCACTGGATCAAACTGAATTCCTGCGATTGTCTCAGCGACGCTGATGTTTGTGAGAGTGTGCTGGGTTATCCGAGAGATTGAGACATCGGAAACCCCGTCGGCAAGGGACAGATAGGGGATGATCATGTCCCCCATGTGCCTGTCTAGGAAGCATCCAGTTTCGACTTCTTCAATGATCCTGAGGGCGGCAAACCTTCCGACCTCTTCCGCAGACCTTCCTCTCTCTCCTAAACAATCCCCGCCGACGATAGATGAGTCTTCCAGTCTTGCAGCGAGCACAATTCCGCTGCCTGGACTCAAGCAGGAGCTGTCCTCTCGGGACTCGATTTCGATATCAGGACGCTGCAACCCTTTTTCTTCAATGAATTGAACTGCTGCAGAAGCCTGCCTCTGAGCAATATGGCTCGGCAGTTTGGTTGTATGGCTAACTCCGACTATGGAGCTGGTCCTCCCGCCTTTCAGTCCTACGATGCCTTTCAGCGATCCTGATGGGCTGGAGCCAACTCTTACGATCCCGCCACCCCTAGGGTAGTGCCCCCTAGTCACAACTTCCATGGAGACGTTTACGCCCATTTTCGCCAGCAATGGCAACATTACAAGCTTCACGTAATCGACTGGAGGGCTCCACTTCACATCTGTACCCCGCGAACTTCTAGAGTAATCTGTCTAGACGAGAAGGGAAGCAGAGGCATCAATGCCTGCAGAACTAACGTGATGCTTCCAGCTGTTCCGACGTCGAAACGGAAGTTCCCTCCTTCGATCGAACCGGGTCTGAAAACAAATTCGGACGATCCTATCTCAAGACCCTGATAGGACCCATTACAGAGATCCGATACTGCCTTGGCGCCAGTCAGGTGTTGAGCCCTAAGACCAGGCTCAGACCTTCCGGCTCGAATATTGACTATGCGAACCTCCTTCTTCAAGACGGCCGCGAGAGCGAGAGAAGATCGGAGAATCTGTCCCCCTCCCTCTCCGGAGCTGCCGTCTATCTCAATCAATTTGGGGACGAGCTGCCACGCTACCCTTTAAAGAGAACCAGACCAGACTGGTCGTCAATCTTGGAAGCATTCAAGCTTTCAACCGAAAAGTCTGGCGATACCTGGTTTGGCTGTATCGTTGACGATCGAGACCGGCTTGTGACATCAGCGTTTGGGCAGAACTCGAAAGCCCTCCAGGCTCACCTCATCAGCTACTCGAAAAAAATCGGCGGTCAGCCTGTTCCGGCAAGGAGTTCTCTAACGCATGAGATGATCCAACTGTATGAAGGACAGAATATTTCAGGACAGATCCAGTTCAACACCGACCACGTTTCAAAATTCCAGAACAGAGTCTACCGGGTCCTCGAACAGATCCCAAGGGGCAGGGTCACAACTTATGGTCTGATATCGAAGCGTCTAGGCTCGGCGCCAAGAGCAGTCGGGGGTGCTGTGGCTTCGAATCCGTGGCCTCTTTTCATCCCCTGCGAAAGGGTGGTTAACTTTGACTTGACCATAGGCAACTATGGAATGTGCGGCAGTCTCGGCCCGTCAGGAACCGTTACGAAACGGATCTTGCTTGAACGGGAAAACGTGCCGATTCTCTCCGACAGAGTCGATCGGAAAGCCCTCTGGGACCCCTCAAAGGAATAACCTTTGACGACTGGGCTCTACGTCGGACGCTTCCAGCCGTTCCACCTTGGCCATTTGCAAGCAGTCAAGTACATCCTGGAACGAGTAGATGAACTGACAATTGTAGTGGGTAGTGCCCAGCACAGCCACACAATCGAGAACCCGTTCACTGCCGGCGAGCGGATAGCGATGATAAGACTCGCCCTAAGGGAGGCGAGGATTCCCGGAGACCGTTATAGCGTAATTCCTCTTCCGGACGACGAATTCCACAAAGTCTGGGTCGCTCACCTACTCTCCCAAACCCCCAGCTTCGACTTAGTCTACACAAACGAGCCGCTCACGTTCAGGCTGCTGAAAGAATCGGGACTCAAGGTTGAGCGCATTCCAATGTTTAACCGGCGAAAGCTGACAGCGACCGAAGTTCGCAGCAGAATATTGAAGGGAGGCCCATGGGAGGAGCTCCTTCCGAAATCTGTATCTCGATACTTGAAGCAGATCGGTGGCGATGACAGACTGAGAGACATATCGAGAAGCGATAAGACGAGCTAGAATTGAATCTCTAGAGAGTCCAGGGTCTTTACGCCGAGCGTCGCGGCTGCGCTAGCTTCTTTCAATGCGATCTCCAGATATCCCTGACTTCCACGTAGAACACCAAATCCGTGTGATGGGATGTCGAAATAAGACGTTGTGATAGTTCCAACGTGATGACTCCCACGCTTACCCACAACGATTTTGACACGTACTCCTTGTCGAAACCCAAACCGCTCAGAATCTACACTGGAGATGTTGGTAACGATGTTGCCAAAGGAGTCAACATAGAGCACACGGAAACTTACGAGTTCCCTAGAGAAACTCGGCTCTGGAAAGTCTAGCCGAGCAATTGCCGACAGAGGAGGCCCGACCTCGTTCGGTCGATGACCCGCTGCAATCCCTGCGGCCGCAAATGCGAAAATGTCCCGGCCATGAAAGGTCGATGAAGGCACGTCCCTGATGAAGTGACTATTAGCGATGCGATAAGCGGCCTGGAAACCTAATTTGTCGGCCGCCCGAGCAAGCAGGCCATTATCAGGACCAATCACTACGCCTTGCTCACACTCAATCGCAATAGGTAGTCTATCCCCACCGACGCCGGGATCGACCACGGCGACATGGACTGATCCTGCTGGAAAGAATGGTACTGTTGTTTCGAGAATATATGAGCCAGCAGCGATACTATGTTTTTCTATTCCATGCGAAATATCGACGATTTCAGCGTTAGGCGAAGTGGACAGTACGACTGCTTTCATTTGCGCGACGTAGGAATCTGTGAGACCGAAATCTGACAGTAAAGTTATCACAGTCATGATTTTTCTGGAAGGCCGAGGGCTAAGACTTAAAAGAATCAGCCCTTGGGTCGCCGCTCAAATCGAGTTGGCAAGTGCTTGAGTGAGACCCAGAAACTGATCATGCTGCCGGGTCCCACCAACGTTCCCCCTAGGGTCATGCGGGCGATGCTGAAGCCGCTGATAGGGCATCGGGGACCCGAATTCAAACAGCTAATGTCGACGGTCATAGCTAAGACCAAGAAAGTTTTCGAGACTAAGAAAGACCTCTTCATCCTGACAACTTCCGGGACAGGGGCAACAGAATGCGCGCTGCAGAACATTCTGGATGACGGCGACAAGATCATAGTAAACGTGAGTGGATTTTTCAGCGAACGACTGGCAGAAGCCGCCAAAATCTACGGAGGCAATCCCATCACAATAAACTCGGAGTGGGGCAAGGCACCCAAGACAGAGGACTTTCGAAAGGCCCTCAAGGCCAACCCGGACACGAAGGCTGTTGCGGTCGTTTACAATGAGACATCTACCGGGGTTACGGTCAGGAGCCTTCAGGAGATCGGCCGAATATGTGCAGACCAGAACGTGTTGCTGATTGTTGATGCCATATCGATCCTCGGCGGCGACAAGCTTCCCGTCGACGATTGGAACGTTGACATGTGCGTAACCGCGAGCCAAAAGTGTCTGATGTGCCCGCCCGGCCTAGCGTTCGTAACTGTCAGCCAGAAGGCGTGGGAGAAGATCGAATCTAAGAAGCACAAACGCTCCTTCTACCTCGACCTTCCAATGTACCGGAAGTTTATGGAAACCGGCTACACTCCGTTCACGCCCGCCGTCTCTCTATTCTACGCGCTCGACGAGGCCTGCGACATGATCCTCCAGGAAGGATTGCAGGCACGTTACGACAGGCATAGAATCTGTGCAGAAGCAATCTACAACTCGATGGAAGCCCTCGGGCTCAACCTAATGGCCGAATCCGAGTCGAGATCTCACACGGTCGCGGCAGTCGGGTGTCCACCGGGAGTAGATGATGGGAAACTCCGTGAGCTTATCCGGGTAAAATATGGAATAGACCTTGGAGGCAGCTTGGAGAAATGGAAAGGAAAGATGTTCCGAATTGGAATCATGGGCGCCGTCGGCTCTCCCGAGATCATGGCAACCGTGAGCGCGATAGCCTCCGCTTCTCACGACCTCGGCTTCAAACCCAACATCTCTGAATCTTTAGAAGCAGCCCGAAAGACCCTGTCCCGATTGCCCTCGAGGATGAACTGAAACAATGACAGTAAAACCCGGCGACTTTCTACTCGTCAACTTCACTCTCAAGGTGAAGGAGAGCGGGCAGACCGTAGACACAACCTACGACGCTGTTGCGAAAGATGCTCACCTTCACAGAGAAGACACGTCCTACGGTCCACGATTCATAATCCTAGGCGAGGGCTGGCTGCCAAAGGGGCTGGAAGACTCTCTGGTAGGCGCTGACGTTGGAAAACCGACAACGATCGAGTTGCCACCGGAGAAAGGATACGGTAACCGAGATCCGGGAAAAATGCGGCTCGTACCCATCAGACGCTTTCGCGACGAGAAGATAGAACCTGTCCCTGGGGCCGAGATTGAACTGGGAGGACGGCGCGCGGTCGTCCGATCAGTCGGAGCAGGCCGCGTCCAAGTCGACTACAACCATCCGCTTGCGGGCAGGACTCTCGTATACGACGTTTCGGTCGAGAAGGTGCTTGAGGACGAGAACGAGAAGATCCTGAACGTAATATCAATCCGCATTCCTGAAGTCGACAAGACAAAATTCAATCTAGAACATAGCGGCGCGGACCTGACAATAGACGTGCCTGAGGAAGCCTTCTACCTCAGCGGCTTACAAGTAGCCAAGAAAGCAGTCACATCTGATATTCAGAAACACTTCCCAAACATCAACACGATCTCCTTCCAGGAAATCTTCAAACGGGCCACTCCATCAGACGCATCCCTAGAAACGCCAACGGCGAAGGAGGGCCCGGAAACTACCAGGGCAACGGCGACTTCAGAACAGAAAGAGAGCTCGGCCGAGCCAGCGAAGCTGGCAGAACAGCCTGCTCGAAAACGAAGAACAAGCACGACAAAGAGACAAGCATCAAAGAGCTCTCAGAAACGAGCTATGATGGGATCTGAAAGCCAGAGATAGAATTGAGCCCAGGCCACAAACGTTTTTTAAGAGATAGAACCGGTTTGCCGTCTAATCTTTCCGTTTTCCCGGAAAGGGCCTCTTTGACAGGATCAAACTAGGAGACAGTTGAAGTTAGAAATGCAAAGAACAGGAAAACTGCCAGTTCTGAAGGGAACGACCACCATTGGTGTGGTTTGCCATGACGGAGTAGTACTCACAACCGACACTAGAGCGACAATGGGATCTTTCGTCGCACACAAGCACGCCAAGAAGGTATACCAGATCGACCATCATCTCGCGATGACGATTGCGGGAGTAGTAGGAGACGCGCAGGCTATCGTCGAAATGCTGAGAGCCAACTCGGCTCTATACAGGCTTGACCTTGCTCGCCCTATACCAGTCAACTCCGCAGCTCGCCTAGTCTCCAACGTGCTGTTCCAGTCAAGGTACTACCCGATGGGAGTACAAGCACTGATCGGCGGCGTAGACGATTCAGGAGGCCACATCTTCATGCTTGACCCGCTGGGAAGCATGATGGAAGAGAAATACGTCTCGACAGGCTCCGGCTCTCCCGTTGCTTACGGTGTATTGGAATCGGAATGGAATGATAAGATGAACGTGAAAGAATCCGTTCCGGTTGTAGTAAGGGCGATCGACTCTGCAATGAAACGTGACTCGGCCAGCGGCGACAGCTTCGACGTGGCACTGATAACAAGAGACGGCGGATATCGGGAACTAACAGAGGACGAGAAGAAGCACATACTACACGCATAGCCTCGCCCTCCGAAAAAACCCCTTCAACGTATCAGATAACCAGAGTAGCAGCTAGGATGACTAAAACATACAACGACGTTAGCGCCAAGATCCGCGAAACAATAGTAGAACATATGCCGAAAGATGCAGAGATCACTCGAATAGAATTCGAAGGGCCCCGACTCGCAATCTATGTAAAGAACGTCAACCTCCTCTCCGAACAGAGTTATGTTGTAACCGAAATCGTGAACCTGCTCCATAAACGGATAGTTATACGCTCAGACCAGTCGATCAGACTCCCAGAAAAGGAAGCCGAAGTATACATCAAGAAACTCGTACCGGTCGAAGCCGAAGTCACTGAAATAAACTTCGACCCTAGCCTCGGCGAAGTAGTGATCGAAGCCAAGAAGCCCGGAGTCGCAATCGGCAAGGAAGCCGCGGTTCTTCAGCAAGTCGTTAA
>JAJPJY010000141.1 GCA_021323995.1 bacterium
CGCCCATCATGCCGGGCGGCATTCCGCCCATACCGCCCATGCCACCCATGCCGCCCATTCCTGGGGGCATTCCGCCGGCTCCACTGGGACCGCTCGGGGGTTTGCTGGCGATGACATCGTCAACTCTGAGAAGCATGTTAACGGCTTCCACTGCCGACTTGATCACTTGTTTCTTCACTCTTAGTGGCTCGATCACGTTCATCTTCCACATGTCTGCTGCCTTGCCCTCTTTGACGTCGACGCCGTACCACTTGTTTCCCAGAGTGCTGTGCTTCTCTCGGAGTTCGACCATGATGTCGATCGGGTCGAGTCCAGCGTTCTGGGCTATGGCAACTGGGATCGCTTCGAGTGCCTCGGCAAATGCCTTGACGGCGAGCTGTTCTCGTCCCTTCACCTTGGCCGCGTAACTGTCGAGTCTTCTGCTAAGCTCCGCCTCTGGCGCGCCTCCGCCGGCGACCACTTTCCCGTCCTCCAAAGCGTTCCTGACAACGCATAGCGCGTCGTGGAGCGAGCGCTCGGCCTCGTCTATTACGTGGTCGGTGCCGCCTCTGATCATGATTGTTACAGCTTTCGGATTCTTCGCTTCTCGGACGTAGACGTGCTTGCTGTCTCCTATTTTGACTTCTTCCACTTTCTTCGCTTCGCCGAGCCCCTTCTTTGATAGATCTTTGAGGGTCCCGACGACTGTCCCGCCGGTCGCTTTGGCCAGTTTCTCCATGTCCTTGCTGCTTACGTTCTTGACGGTTAGGATTCCTTTCTTGGCCAAGACTCCGAGCGCCTCGTCGTCTGCCCCTTTCTGTGTGAACAATACGTTAGCGCCTGTGGCGACAACCTGGTCGGCCATGTCTCTCAACATTTTCTGTTCTTCGTCGAGGAACATCTCTAGTTCCTCTGGCTTGGTGATTCTGATCTCGGCGCTTGTTTCTGGCTTGTCGATCTCAAGCTTTGCGTCTAGCAGAGCGATCTTCGCGTTGTCGATGGTCTTTGGCATCTGGCTATGAGCGACTTCTTTGTCGATGACGATTCCGTTGATGAGCTCGGACTCGGCTAAGCTTCGTCCGTGTTTCTTCATTACTTTGACAAGGTCGATGTCAGCCTTGATGACTCCATCGTTCTTCTCCATTATTTCTAGGACGGCCTTCACCGCGAGATCCGCGAAGTGCTCTTGCGAACCGAAGATTCCCTTGGTGTTGAGAGAGGTAAGGGCAACAAGCTTTAGCTGTTCAGTGTCGTCGGGCTTGATCGGGACAGAGAGCTCGTCAAGAATCTCCTGCGCCTTATCCGCAGCTGCTCTATACCCGTCGATGATGACGTTCGGGTGAACATCCCTGTCGAGAAGACTCTCGGCTCCTGACAATAGCTCGCCTGCGAGGACAACGGCTGTGGTTGTACCGTCACCTACCTCGCTGTCCTGAGTTTTTGAGATCTCTACGAGCATCTTAGCGGCCGGGTTTTGAACGTCCATTTCTTTCATGATGGTGGCGCCGTCGTTGGTGATTACGATGTCGCCGATGGTTCCGACCATCATCTTGTCCATTCCGCGGGGTCCGAGCGTTGAGCGGACGGTCTCGGCCAAGACCTTCGCGGCGGTAATGTTGCTCCTCTGAGCATCTCTTCCTCTCGATCGGCTAGTTCCTTCTCTTAGAATTATGACTGGTATTTGTTGAGACGTTCCGGATCACTTGCTTAACGGGTGTGTTATGCCGTTTGATAAACCTGTTCAGAGTGCGTCCGTAGGTTGAAATGTGAGGATTAGACTGTATTGAGTGGTTGGTCTCTGTATGACCGCGGTTTCAATGACGAAATTTGCAAAGTCTGACCCGCTGCTGGTCTCCAAGGAAGAGATGCAGACATTGTACCTTGACGGAAGGGCGATCCGGCGCTACTGTTTCCAGTGTCGGGGGCCCAAGTTCATGGTCCCGTCAAAAAAGAGCGTCGTGTATCAAGACAGCTTGGCGAGCGATGCTCTTCCGGACAAGTACTCCGTGGTCTGCAAGACCTGCGGCTTGAAGTATACCGCTAAGCTTACTCAGACAATAGCCGCACAATAGTGCCTACGCCACTATTCGCGTGGTGATGATACTGGTCAGCCAGTCTTACGTCCAACGTGAGTCTCTAGAAACGTGGCTGCTCGCTTGATCGAGTCTATCTCGTTCTCTTTCCGGACAAACTGATGCCCCTCGTTTTCGTATATCTTCAGCTCAACCGCGACTCCGTTCTTCCTTGCAGCTTCCGCCATCTGCATGGTCTCCCCTACGGGACAGCGGATGTCGTTCTTGCCCGCTAGTAGTAAGAGTGGTGCTCTGATCTTGTCCGCGAAATAGAGCGGTGACCGGTCATGCCAGAGTTCTTTGTCAGCTACCGGGTCGCCCATCAACCACTCGTCGTTCTTCTGTAGGACCGGGTCTTCGTTTGCGTGTGCGGTGAACCAGTTTGCGAGTGGGACGATGCTGACTCCCGCAGCCCATAGCTCGGGTGTTTTTGTCAAGGCCATGAGTGTCAGATATCCTCCCCATGATCCGCCCATTATCGCGATCCGGTCCGGGTCGACATAGCCGGTCTTCTTCAGATAGTCTACTGCTGCGACTAGATCGTTGAGATCAGCTCTGCCGCAGTCTTTGCGCAGTGATTCTGTGAAGGTGCGTCCGAAGCCTGTTGAGCCGCGATAGTTGGGTGCGATGATAATGTAGCCGTGGCTTAGGAAGTATTGTAGTCGCGGGTACCAGCTGTTGAAGTGCTCCCATTGTGGTCCGCCGTGGGGATAGACGATGGCCGGGTGGCTGTCGTCCTGTTTGATGTTCGGCGGGATGTAGAGGAAGCTGGCGATCGGGGTCTCATCGTGGGACGGGTAGACGATTAGGTGTGGGTTGACGAAGTTTTCCTGGTTCAGCCCGCCGATTAAGGATGATGTGATCTGTTTCAATGTTCTCGCTTTGATGTCATAGACCCAGATGTCGTGGGGGCTGTCTCCCTGTGCGTGAAGAATGGCTAATCGTTTGCCGTCTGGCGAGAACCGGGCCATACTGACGACTCCCTGTGTGGGCGGAATCTCTTCTTCCTGACCGTTAAGATCGCGCAGTAGAAGTCTTAGGTTTCCGGCTTCGTTGACGAAGTAGGCGAACCGGTCTTCTGTCGGGGAGACGTCTACGAGCTGGCTGTCCCAGTCACCGAGGGTCTGCCACTTGAACTCCGAGTTCTCCTTCAGCTCGAGGAGGGCTACAGCCTCTACTCCCTGCTCATTCGCGTTGCTCGTAACATAGACTCGCTTATTGTCCCGGGTCCAGCCTTGTACGATTGTTGTTGATTTGTCGTCTATCGGTGCGAGAACTGTCTCTGTTCCGGCCTCAAGGTCTTTGACTCTGACGCCGATGTACTGATAGTTCTGGGTGGTTGAGTAAGCGATCTTCTTTCCGTCGGGGCTATACTCAATGAACTCGCAATCTCCGGCTTCGTTGCTTACGATCTTCTTGATGGTCCCGGTCTGCGGGTCCAGCTGCCATATCGGGTATGCACCTGGCGATTCCCGTTCTGCTGCGAAGATGAGCGTTTTTCCGTCGGGTGCCCATCTCACGTCTCGGTAGCCGATCTTCTCTGTCTGTGTGATGTTCCGGGTGGTGTAGTCTTCAAGGCTGAGTAGGAATAGGTTAGGCTTCTCATTGCCCTGCTCGTCTTGGGCGTAGAGTAGATGGCGGCCGTCGGGGGACGGGTCCTCTAGCATGTTTCGCTCGTCGGAGACTGTTAGCTGCGTGGGCCAGCCGCCCTCACTGGGGACCTCCCAGATGTTGTATCGTCCGGTTATGTTCGTCTCGAAGTAGAGGAAGTTTCCGTCGATGGACCATCGGAGCGATGTGATCGCGCGAGTATGGTACAGCAGGTCAATGTCCAACGGCCGAAAAGCAGGACTTTCCGGGCTGACCAGTTTCTGGCTTGTCAGCTTTGACGCCGGAGTCGGAAGCATAATGGGCACGGCTGTCTCGTAACCCTCATAATTGTTTGCGGAACGATTGAAGGTCTCCTACTCCTATCCGGGAAGGGGGTCTCTTCCAGACTCGTACTTTGTATCTCGAGGATCAACTGCTTTCTGGTTGTTCTGGAATGGTAGCGGGTCTGCTAGGGGCAGCCGCTAGCAGGTTCTGAAGCTGACTTCTGTGACTGCTACCAGAATTCGCCCTATTGCTACCACCGTTTTTCTCGGAGTACGTGTCCCAGGGACGAACGGGTTATTTTCGTTCTTGAAGTACGAGAATTAGCTGGCTGGCATGTTTATGGGTGAGACCGGCTGATCAGGGCTTGTTCTGGGTGAGTCTCGGGACGATTCTACCGTTTCTACTACTGGAAAGTATCATTCTAGAACAGGCCTACCGCTACGCGGTATGGCCGGCTCTGGAGATTCGCACACCCGGGAGGATCCGAAAGTTTTCGAGCAGAAAAAGATTCTCTAGAACTAATGCGGCTCTCGGAAATCTAGGACGTCGTTGCAAGCACGGCGGCCGGTTCCGGCTTCACGGGTTCGAACCGCCAATACTTCTGATGAGTCGCCGGCGACTCACATTTTGCTGAACGGCACTTGGTGCAGACTGCCCGTGGGAGCGTCGAACCTGCTGTCGTCGAATGCTTTTCCAATCTACAGAACTAATGGGCTTCGCTGCTCTTAGGGATTATGGAGGGTGCCCGGCTGGCCTACCGCTGGTGCCAAAAACCCTGAAACCCCGACCTCAATTCAGTTTCGCCCAAGCTGACCAGTTCCTCTAATTGAGATGCACAGACGGTGCTACTTCGTCCCAATACAAGCTTAGCCTAAGTCGTGGCTCTATGCTTTTCGGATAGAGCACGCCGTCTCTTATGTTCCTTATACCAAACTATGTCCGCTTCCTTCAAGGCATCTTCGATCTTTTCTGGACGCCAACTCCATACCTTTCTCAAGAAGAGATAAGTGTCCCAACGATTCCTGATCCCTTCTTTTGGCATCTGCCACCTGCCTCTTTCGTCGGGTCTTACCAAGTTGACTGCGTAAACGTCTCCTATGCGGATTATGTCCCAGACCCGCTCGGGCGTGTTCACATCTATCTCAGAGTCAGAGTATCTGTACGAACCGGGCACTACGCGCGCTCGCCATGTTTCAACCAATCCATCCGATGTGAACTGCTCGACTAACTCTAAAACTGCTTCATATTCGAAGGTATCACCGTCAATTATGACCTGCATTCCCTCTACGAGTTCGTTCCATTCGCTTCTGTTTGCTTTCGTTTGTAGGATTAATCTCCCATCGTCGTCTATGCGTCTGGGGTCGTTGAAGTCGTGATTAATCTTGAGCAAAGTCTGAATCTCCGAATCAAGCAGAATATCGACTATCGCAAAAAGACTTACCCGACGGAACATCTCGTTGCCTGTAATCGCTAGGTGGGCTAGAGTTCCCGCATTTCGGCCTGGCGAATCGTTCTCAGGGCTGTTAGTTCCAAGCTTTTGCGAGCGGGTCTATCGTGATGGGGGGGTTCCTGACGGTTCTCCGAATCAGCCACAGCGATACGAGTGCGGTTACGACTCCGTAGACGAGGTGGAAGACGAAGCTCCCCCCCGCGAACATCAGGTTCGACAGGTCTGAGGGAGCGAGAAGATCCGATATGGGCACGTAGACGACTAGCCAGATGACTATACCGCCGAGCAATCCTACCCAGAAGCTCTTCTTACGAGTGTCAAGCGCGAACCGCTGAATCACAGCGGTCGTGGCGATGAATAGGCTGCCGGCCACAAGTCCCACGGCGAAGTGAAGGACCCAGCCAGTAACGTTCGGCATAACGAGACCTAGTTTCTGGGCTATTGTGACGTAGAAGACTTCCTGGTCAAGCACGAATGAACTGATCCCAGCCAGTGGCCCAAGAACGAGGGCACCTACGATCCCGCCTACCGCGCCCGCCTTGAGGCCGTGTCTCACACCGTACCGGGTAAAGTCCATGCCATAACAAGGGTACTGCTATCGAATTAGCTGATGGCTACTCGGGACAGGGTTTGAGAGTATCACTCTCATTTGTGCAAACATCGAGCACTGGCTCTCGCGCTCCCGTCATGTCGGGACAAGAACCTATTTCAGCATCCCAGGCCAATATTCTATTGGAATGCACGGCCAAGTCGTTCAACCGCAGCAAATGGTAACGAGCGGGTTAGGTCAGGCTGTCGCCCAAGCAACCACGATGGGCCTCATTCTTGCAATTCCTCAACAAGCCTACTATCTCAACACTAACACCCCACGACCCATCCATCCCTTGGACACATGCCCATCCTGTGGACACCAGCACCCATCAGGAGACAAGTACTGCAGCGGATGTGGCATCCGACTCCAATGCCAGTCGTGCGGAACCGCGTCTTGGGGCAAAAACTTCTGCCACAATTGTGGTCAGAGTCTGAAACGCTGACGTCACGCCGCTCAAGCACTTGGAGGAACGTCAACTACCGTATCCCAAGCGACCAACTTGAGATCTTGGGTCGGAATCATAGAAATCTGATCTATCTTCATCCGTGTTTTGCCCGGCAATTCATCTAACAACAAAAGATGCTCTACAGGCCCTTTTACATCTCGGATGTTTCCATGCAATGCTTGTCTTACATGGGCTAGCTTGACGAATCCCCTTAGGCGGTTGCCTGGTTGGCTCTGCGTATTGCCCATCAAAACCAAGTCAACAATCGGAAACGCTTGCGGCATATAGTTTGGCCACAAACAACACGTCGCAATGTTGCCCTCCCTGTCCCCGTAAGCGAAGACTTTCGTTGGAACGAATACATCGACAACTTGCTGAATAGTATTCGTCAGCGTGAGATACGTCCATAGATAGTCCAGCTTTTCCCTAGGAACAAAGTGAATCTTTTCGCCTTGGGACCAACCGGCGCCGGCCGCCCACTTGTTGTTCTTTATCCAAGATTCCGTTAAGGCATTCGCGTCTGGCTTAGAAGGGATCTGAACAGTTGGTCCCGATTGGTCATCAAGCACCAGCAGCGAGAGCGACTCAGCGATTCCGGTGATGACCGGGAACGCCTCTAGGGCAAAGTACGTCGGCCTTGCGTAGTTAACATTGACCGTTAGGCCTGTCCGTTTGAATCCGGGAACGTTTGGACCGTCATCCTCCGAGTCGAAGCCCATCATGAAATAGACCTCGGTCAACTTGTTCTTGTAGAACAGATCGTAGCCGCTCTTCAGTTGTCTGATATTGACATTGGGATTACTGGAACAGACGGAAATCAATTCCTCAATGGCGATACCCGGCTCCTGTTCTCGCTTAAAGAAATAGAGATCGAAAGTCACTAAGATCGGGCCAGCGGGGATTAAGTTTCGAAGAATAACCTTTCGGCACAGGTGAGAATTTTGAGCTCTTTTTCCATAGCCTCTTGATTACAAATTAGGAGTCTGAGTGAGGAGTTTCTAGAACCTCTGGCTGGATAGCGTCTCTGGCGCGGAGTTTACAAGGGGACTTCGATCATTAGCTTCTCGAGCAGTTCTTTGTACCGATTCCGGATTGTCACTTCGGTCACGTTTGCGATTTCCGCGATTTCTCGTTGAGTCTTCCGCTCATTCGTGAGCACTGTTGCGATGTATGTCGAAGCCGCTGCAATGCCTGCTGGACCCCGGCCGCTTGTGAGTTTCATCTGTCGAGCAATTTCCAGAATCCGAATGGCAATGCCCTCGGCCTTTCCTGAGATCACGAGTTTGTTCGAGAAGCGTGCAGCATAGCTCCGATTGGCGGAGGGTGGAACGAACATCTCCAGTTCTCTAAGCATGAATCTGTAGCTTCGCCCGATGTCCTTCTTGTTCAGTGTCGAGACTGTCGCGATCTCGTCAAGTGTCCGTGGGACTCCGCATTGGCGGCAGGACATGTAGATGGCCGCTGCGGTAACATTGTGAATTGATCGTCCCCGGATCAATCGTTTCCGGATAGCTCGTCTGTAAATTACGGACGCTGTCTCAAGGATATTCTTGGGCAACGACAAGGACGCGGAGAGCTTGCTTAGCTCGGACAGGGCGACGGCAAGATTTCTCTCGGTCGCATCAGAGACCCGCACTCTTCTTTGCCACTTGCGTAGCTTGTAAAGCTCGATACGCTGGTCCGCCGTGACGGACTTTGTGCCTGATGGCCGGTCCCGCCAGTCGATTATTGTCGATAATCCCTTATCATGAATAGTGAAAGTCATAGGCGCGCCAGTACGGGCACGTTTTGCTCGTTGCTCGTCGTCGAAGGCGCGCCATTCAGGTCGTGAGTCGGCTATCTTATCCACGACAACAAAGCCGCATTTCATGCAAACAACTTCGGCGGTGTCGTAGTCTCGGATGAGTTTCGAGCCGCCACACTCGGGGCAGGCGCGTGCTGGTCGTGGTCCTGCTGGTACGCGTGGTACCTGTTCCAGTGTCTCAGTCAAATTGTTTTTTGATACTCCTAATCCTTCTCGACGAGGTATAGGACTCGCCCTGTAAGTGAGCCGTCCAGACTTGCTGCTGGTTTTACTGAGACATACGGGCTCTTGACTGGGCCGAGAATATTATTGATCACACCGACTTGCCTGAGTTTGTAGTCGCAGACTGGTGATCCGATTGGTGGGACTTGTGTCTCTTCGAGTCGAAGAATCAGATTGCCGCTTTTTGACAGGTGCAGTACTTTTCCAAGCCGCCTCAATAAAGCACCCGGGACGCTCCGGAACGCGATAAAGTCGCGATCGGATATTTAAACAATCCGGGTTTGACAAGAACCTGTAATTTTTACAGCGAACGCTCAAATGTTGATTAGACCCCACCGATCTAATAGTTACGCGCGCCAGGTCTAGTGGGAGATTGATCCGGGAAGTACAACTCACCAACTTCATGTCCTACAAGAACGCCAGCATTCCCCTAGAACCAGGCCTCAACCTCATCGTAGGGCCAAACGGCGCAGGAAAATCCTCTATTCTCTTAGGAATAAGCGTCGTCCTCGGACAGGCTTACACGGAACGTTCGAGAAAGCTGAGCGAACTGATCCGGTGGGGAGAAGATCAAGCTCGCATCTCGATTCTCATAGACAATGAGTCCGAGAAAGGCTCTCGACCATTTCCACAGGCGCGCTCGGATAAGGTCTTACTGACGCGGGTCCTGAAGCGGTCCGGCGACTACCACTACCTGCTCAACAACAAGCCCGTCTCAAAAGCGAGCCTAATCGAAGGACTGTCGAAGATTGGACTAAACCCGGACAATATGCTGGTAATAATGCACCAGCTCATGGTCGGACGCTTCGGCAACGTCAGCCCCATCGAGAAGCTCCTCCTTCTCGAGGATGCCGTTGGCTTTGGTGCTTACCGAAAAGAGGTTTTGGATGCGTCCGACAGATTGCAGAAGCTTACCACCGAACGTGAGACAATGTCCTCTGTGCTTCAAGGGACCAAGGAGACTTACCAGCACTGGCAGAGAGAATATGAAAAGTATGAGATGAAGAAGAAGCTCGAACAGCAACTCAAGGATTTGCAGAGAGAACTCACCTGGCGCAGAATCTTGCGAAAGGAAGCGTCCCAGAAACGATTGGAGGATAGAATCTCATCATACAATAGAAAGATGGACGATGCGAAAGAAGAGTCAGAGTCCGCGACGAAAGAGCACTCGAAGCTCTCGGTGGAACTCGGAAGGCTCGGAAGAGAACTTGATACAATCCGCGAAGAACAACTGAGGCTGGAACGCGGACGCGGGTTCAGATCAGGAGCACTCGAATGGATACAACGAACAATCTCACTCATTCAGACCATCCAAAACTCATCGACCCAGACCATTGCATCTATTCAGGGAACCGATCAGCTTAGCCAGAGCCTTTCTGACATTGCCATAGTGCAACAGAAGATAGCGGACACGGAGAAACAGCACGAGGTTCAGTTCGCCGAGATTCGAGAAAAAATAGGCGATCTGTCAGGGAATCTGATCAAGACCACCGATCTTTTTGTCGAATCGAAAATCAAATCCGAGGTCAACAACTTCAAACTCTCAGTGCTCGCCCAAGAGATCCAAGAACTTGAGGTCCAGCTCAAGCTCGGCGAAGAAGAACTCCAACCACTCAAGGGACAAGCGCTCCAGCTAGGACCCGCCTTCGAGAATCCTAGAGACCTACATGATGTGACTCTCGAACTTGTTGCAGTCCAAGAGCGTCTCCGCCCACTTGCGCATCTGTCCGAGGATGTTGAGAAGATGTTCAAGAGCTATGGGGATATGTACGAGGATCTCAGAAAGAAGGCAGAGGTTGTTGAACAGAATAGATCGGAGGTTCTCGGAGAACTACATGGTCGCTATGACCGGTGGAAGGTTCTCATTGGCAAACTGCTAGACGAACTCACTGAACGTTACAACGGTCTCCTTGAAGAGGTCGGTGGAAAGGGAAGAATTGCTCTGAAGTCTTCGAAGGACATCGAGAAGGCGGGCCTCGAACTTTACGCTGGATACAAGGGAAACGAGCCAGTCTCACTCGATAGCCTAGCTCCAAGCGGAGGGGAGCGCACAGTGGCCCTTGTCGCATTCCTCTTGTCGCTTCAGCACTACATCTCGTCGCCTTTCAGGGCTATCGACGAGTTTGACGTTCACATGGACCCGAAAAACCGTGAAACAGTCTCGCGGCTCATTCACGCGGCAGCCAGAGCAAGTGAATCCAGCCAATACATCGCGATAACGCCGGGACAGCTAAGCCTGCCAGATGAGCAGGGCGTACATGTTGTTGTGGTACAGAACGTCGAGGGCAGCTCGATGGTTAAGGAGCTGAAGTAGAATTTGGCGGAGAAGACTAGCAAGTCTGCAGGCAGACGAGAACTCGAAGAGCTCATACAGACTTGTGTTTCTATCCATAATCGTGAATTCAGCCCGTTTCTCCTAGACATTTCGGAAGCGTTGAGAATTCTGCGACGCCACTCAAAGGACTGGAAGACATTCTCCGACAATCTCCTCGACATGCGCGCGATTACGAGCCTTGCTCGCGTCGTTGGATTACAGAGTGCCAACCTGAGGTTCCAGTCAAGCTCACTGTACGTTGATCCTGGAATGGTCAAGCAGAAGATACATTCAATGTCCCGAGAGCAACTCGCCGAGTATTTGCTTCTCTCATGGCACCCCGTCGTCGAACTGGAACAGCTCACCGAAGCGTCCACGAAGGAGGCGTTGGATTACTGGCAGAAGATGCTGTCCTTCTTCGAGAGAAGAAAACGGCTCCAGGCCGGACCATTCAACGAACCCAGCGCGATGGAGACCGCCGAGTTATCCCGTTTGCGAATTCACGAAGAGAAGGCGTTCAACCAGCGGCTAGAAGATCTAAGACTGGAAATGAAGAGCAAGTCTGGAAATGATGGGGTCGATTACTGGAAGTTTGTCAAAGCCGGCTCGTTTGCTCAGACTGTTCTTCGCGCTCAGATGGTCAGTTTCCTAGTCAGCTATGGAATGGCGATTCTGGAGCGGACAGAGGAGAAGATGACACTGATTCCGCGCGATCCACCGTTCGCCAGGGGGCAGGGGTCTCCGCTGAGTCTTCCGATTCCGATCACACAGGAGGCTGTAGCACCACGGGCGAAGTAAGCAAGGACCAGTCTTACTATCCAGAGCGGGTTAAGCGGGCGGCTCACATGCTCTTCTTCAAACGTGGAAGAATTCCTGGAGCGAGATCCTGGGAGTTGAAGACGGGTCTCGGTAAAGAGTACCTGAAAGTGCTGGCCCAGTTGGACGAGGAGTTGAAGGATCTTGATCTTGAAGTGAAAAAGGTCGAGGCGCAGAATCTGAGCGATTACAAACCAAGCCTTGACGGTGAGGAGGAAATGCGATACTTCGTCCGGTTGAAGGGGACCTTGACTCCTAAAGAGGCGAGAATGACCGGGTGGCGAATCGACAACCTTGCGGCACTGGCAGCGTGTATGTCGCTGATTGTATCGAAGCAGGGGAAGAGTGAGCGGAAGGAGCTCGAACAGATTATTGGAGAGAAAGTGGGACGCTGGAGAGCGCTCACTTTGACTGATGCGTTCCTAAGATCCGGGTACTTGGAGGAGGACGAGGAGGGGCTGATGAAGATCGGGTGGCGGACGAGGGCCGAATTGGACTTGGAGAGCTTGATGATGTTGATCGCAGAGTCTAAGCCGAAGGGAACTATCGTGGATGAGCCAAGTGAGGTCTCGGAAAAAGCCGATGAAGTCGAGAGTCCCGCTGAGACGGTAGAGGCTGAGCTCGAAGATTAGGCTTCTACTGAGGGCTGAATGTTCTCAAGATATTTCGCTCCTTGAGGAGCGACCTTCGCACAATATTCTGGGAAGGGCAATATCTTCTCGTCCCATTCTGAGAGCTTCTCAGGTTCGAGTCTCAGCTTTCCATGATCCTCATGTGTGGTTCCCCAGAGCAGCATGTAGCGTCTCTCATTGTAGCCCCCGGTCGGGACGCCGGTGATATGGTTGAAGAGAACGTTGACCTTCCTCCCATCGAGCTTTGATGGCAGTAAGGGCTTGTCGAGCAAGATCTTCTTGTCCGGGGTTAAGTGGTAGTTGGTCGTTACGCTGAAGGGGTATCCATCGTCGCCGATGGTGGTGATGACGGCGTATCGGAAGTTCGCGAGTCGTTGATAGTCAATATTTGGCAATTCTCTATGCTCCGAATACTTCCGGTGGCTTGCTCGTATCGCCGTCCTTCCATGCCGTTATTTTCTTGGGCCCGACTTGGACAGCGATTCGTTTCCAGAACCAGCCAAACTTTTCCCGCTCAGCAAGATAGGCATCAATGTAAGGCTCCTTCTTACGCCATAACGGGAGATATTTTTCCCAGCCATGGTCGAGATCCATATCGTCGGTGCTTGCGGTACCTTGTACGAGGATGACATGTTTCCCGCTCTTGGTTCCTTCAGGATTGGAGAAGAGCATCGAGACCTTCGGGTTCTTCTTCATGTGTTCTATTTTCTTCGAGAAGAGTATGCTAGAAGTGACAACTAATTTCCCTGTGTCGGGCTGATAGAAGGGCAGCAGTGGAAGAGTGACTGGCTTGCCGTTCTTGACGGTCGTGAACTCACAAACCAAGTAGCTGTTGAATGTATGCTGGACCCATGATGGCAAACGAATCATGCTGATTCATTGATTCGTGGCTGAGCCTCATGATTTAAGCTCCATCTCAACACTCTCAATTGCAACATGAGTGTTGGGATTCTCCATACATTCGACTATAGAACGCCGGTTTTGAGAGCCTGCTCCAAGTCTGCAATTATGTCCTCGGTGGCTTCTATACCGACCGAGAATCGGATCAGCTCATCAGAGATTCCCAAGCGCCTACGGTCCTCGACAAGTAAGCCTGAGTGAGAGGTCCGCGAGGGTCTCGTCATCAGAGTCTCAACGCCACCAAGGCTTGGAGCAACGATAGGTAATTGCGCTCTGCTCATGAATAATTCCGTAGCCTCGATTCCACCGCGGAGCTCGAAGCTCATCATCCCGCCGTATCCGTCAAACAGCTCTTTTGCCCTCTCGTGGGCGGGATGACTCTGAAGACCTGGATAGTTCACTCTTGATATTCTCGGGTGCTTCTCCAGCCAACGAGCTATCTGCAATGCACTATTGTTCTGAACATTGACTCTGATCGCAAGCGTCTTCACGCCTCTGTGCAGAAGAAATGCGGCATGTGGATCAAGACTCCCACCGAGATGATTCAACCGATGAGTGATCTTCTCAACTAAGTCTGATCCTCCGATGACAGCCCCGGCTACAATGTCTGAGTGTCCATTGAGGTATTTGGTTGCGCTGTGGACTGAGAGATCGAATCCATGTTCTGCCGGTCGGAAGTTTACGGGGCTCGCGAAAGTGTTGTCAACAATTGAGAACAGTTTGTGACCCTTTGCAAACCTTACGACTGCTTCCAGATCAGGTACTTGAATCAATGGGTTCGAGATCGTCTCGACATAGATCGCTTTAGTGTTCGGTCTGACTTTCCTTTCCCAATCCGCTGGATCGTTTCCGTCGATGAAGGTGTATGAGATTCCGAACTTTTCCAGATCTCTCGTGACAAAGTCGTGGGTCCCACCATAGAGACAATCTTGGGCCAAGAGATGGTCGCCTACTGATAACACGGTCAGTAGGGAGGTCGAGATTGCGGCCATCCCACTAGCTGTTACCAGCGCAGTTTCTGCGTTTTCAAGCGCGGCCAGCTTTTCCGCCAACGCTTGAGCGTTTGGCGTGTTGTTCAGACGAATGTATGTGGTATCATCGTAGGACTTCTCACCCGCAGTCACATACATTGCCGATTGAAACACGGGCATGACGACCGCCCCGCCTATTCGCGGGCTGGGCTCCCCAGCGTGGACTGCCCTAGTCTCGATACTTCCAGAATGCGTCTTCAAGGCTCGACTCAAGCATTCTCGAAAATGGTTCCTGTATTCTAATATTGGCGTGTTGAGGTCAATTAGGCAGACCCCATCACCTCAGATTGAACTGCACGAAAAGGGGCGGTAACAACATCAACATATGGTTGTCCTCACAGAACCTGAATGCTGAGCACTAATGGTCAACGCACCGGGAACTCCGACTACTCGTATTGGAGTGAAACGGATCGTTATCGAAGTGAATCGGGATTTGAGTGTTGAGCAGCTCGAAATACTCGACAATGCTCTCAAACAAGTCGGGCTGATAAAAACGACCAAGGTCACACTTCACACTAAGACAGCGGTCCATAAGCCGAGACCTACTAAATCTCCGGCTCCGCATCCGCATCCGACCTTCCATTTCCAAGGTTCTCAAGCCGGCCAAGTGTCGAGCCGCTGAGGAAGACCTCAGAAGCTCGCTACCTCAATCGAAAAGTTAGGACGCTAGCTTCTCCAGCCCTTTCCTCTTCAAGATCAGATATCTCGTGACTGATACTATTACTCCGATCTGGAGGATTGACCCCGCGATGAAAGTCAGCGAAGCGATGCTCAAGCCGAACGAGTAGTGTTCTGGGCTTGGGAGTGAGACTGCCAGCGTAAGAGCGGCGAGGACCAGAGACAATGGATACGCAACGCTCCTGCGCATGGCGACCGCAATCCCAACGATGAGATATGCAGTCCAGCCGACTAGGACAGAATAGAAGAGCCAAGATTGGACTAGCGAGTACAGCTGTACGAGTAGAGCCACGCCAAGAACTATCGACGCATAAATCAGCCAATTAGCTAATGTTCTAGGACTTCTAAGCTGGACCTTCAGAGAATGCAACTCGTGCCCACCCTCACTAGGGAGACGGTTGTTCACTCAATTTCAACACTCAGGCTTCGATGACCGGTCGCTCTGTCTCCCCGATTCGATGGAGGAAGGTCTCATTAATTTTGAGCTTCTCCATTCCTGCCTCAATTCCTCTTCCTGCCTCTGGGACCTTGTGCGTCGCGAAGAAGCGTTTCACCTCCTCTGCTCGGCCTATGCCAAAACACGGAATAGCGATCGTCAGATATCGCGATACGGTGCCGACTCCTTCGTAGACCTTTCTCAACCAGTCAATGTTCTTCGAAACCCACTCCCATGTTACATCTCTAGCAATAGGATTTCTGATAGCGCCACCGAGCAGATTCAGCACATGCTGCTTCTTTATTTCTCCAGAAATCGCAAGGCTCAACGCTCGCGAAACCAGCGAGGGGTCCTTGTAGCTGGTCAAGCCTGAGAGGAATCTGGCCTTCTCCTCCTCTGACGACCGACTATTGTAATTCTTCAAGAGCGTGTCAAAATCTCCTGTCGAACGAGCATAGGCGGCGACAACCGCTGCCTTCATGTCGGGCTCGAACTTATCGTAATCCTTGAACTTGGACGCGGTCTCCTTAGCGTAATCGTCGTCGACAAAGGCGAGTCTCGCGGCGATCACTCCTCGCAGCAGGACGCTATTCTCGTCGGTCTTATTGGCTAGGATTTTCAGTTGCGCTCTGTGGAACTTCCTAGAAGACGCCGCAATAGATCCGGGTGCCAATGCGTTTAGAGAGCCTAGTTGATCTGAGACTTCGTAGGCGGGAAGATAGTCCTGTTCGTTAGTATAGCGATCGACGAGCGCAAGATATTCGTTGAAGGTCGTCCTTCCCTGGATGGCAAAAGCGTAGGCGTCGGAGATGATTCCGTAACGGTCAAGAGCTGACAATTCCGTCCGCCAGACCTTGTCATAGATTCCGTCGTAGTGGACCCTGTAGAACCCTGTCTGGTCAACGTTCAGCTTGACAGAATCGACCCCTCCGGGAGTGTCGATCAATTCTTCTTCCTTATCCATGAGGAGTCGCTTGGTCGTGCCGTTCAGCTTCATCGTAATAGGCACAGGCCAAGTCGTCTTTTCTGCTGTTCCTGAATAGAGGAATCGTTCCTGTCGGAGGAACAGCTTCCCGCCTTTGAGACTCACGCTGACCACTGGGTAGCCTGGTTTCTTGATCCATTCGCTCATTATCCTCTTAACCTGTGACTTCGAAGCCTCCTCGATCTGGGTCCAGAGATCGACTCCAGCCGCATTCGAATACTTGTACTTCTGGAGATATGAGCGGACTCCCTTCATGAAATTCTCCTCGCCCGTAAACGCCTCGAGCATTCGGATTACACTCGCTCCTTTCCCGTAGCTGATGTCGTCGAACACCTCCTCTATCTCCAATGGAGAGTCGACCTTCACTTCGATTGGATGAGTGCTCAGGATGGAGTCCCGAATCAGTGCGCCTGCAGTGTCCAGTCTGACGAACTCCTCCCATGTCTTCCAATTGGGGAACATGGAGTGCTCGGCCTTTGCTGCCATGAAGGTTGCGAAGCTCTCGTTGAGCCAGAGATCGTCCCACCATTTCATCGTCACAAGGTTTCCGAACCACTGGTGACTCACTTCGTGTGCAATTACCTCGGCCACCTGCTTCTTGATCCGAACACTACTATCCTTGTCGACGAGCAGGGCGATCTCTCTGAACGTAATCGCTCCCCAGTTCTCCATCGCCCCTGCGGCAAACTCGGGAACTGCAATCAGGTGAAGCTTTGGAAGAACATACTTTATTCCGAAATACTTGTCGAAGAACTCGACGGAGCCCTTTGCAACATCTAGGGGGAATCTCGCACCTGAAGTCTTTCCCAGAATTGTCGCCACTGCGTACTCGACACCATCATGCTTCTCCTTAACCTCCTCAAACTTGCCCACCCCTAGATACAATAGGTATGTGGACATGAGAGGAGTCTTCTGGAACTCAACAACCTTCTTGGAACCCTCAACTCTCGATGAAGCAACAAGCGTGTTCGAGATCACGTCCAGATTCTTATCCGTCTTGATCGTGAGCTTGAATTCTGCCTTGTAGGCTGGGTGGTCAACGCACGGAAGCATTCTCCTCGCCGATACCGCTTCAAACTGGGTCGAAGCGACATAGCCACCATCGTAGGATGCCTTGTAGAGACCCACGAGCTTGTCCGAGATGACTCCTCGATAATTTATGTCGAGGGTTCCCGAGAACTTTCCGGTCTTGACAGTAAGGTCCTCCCCGCTAAGCGAATGCTTTACGGGGTTCGCGTTGGCTTTGATCTCGGAGATTTCGAGGTCTACCGCGTTTAGCTTCACGTCTGCTTCCGACTCAACCTTGATCTTCACTCTACCTTCGAACCGAAGATTCGAAAGGTCGACATCGAGGAATATGTCGTAGGACTCTACTTTCAAAGCGAGCTGACTCTCGACCAGTCGGGTAAAAGAGTTACTTCAACTATTAACTGGCAAGCTCGTGGGTTACCTACGAAACTCTTTGCAGTCGCACTTGTAGCCGAAGCTGGCATAGCCACACTTTGGACTGTGAAGCGTCTTGTTGTGTCCGCAGTTGGTGCAATACTCTTGGCCTCCTACTTGACTTGGGAGTCCCTCGCTAGTCGGACAGACCTTGTGGGCCATGTGATCTTCAAACTTGTTGCGCCCAATCTTTGTCCTGATTATGACAACTTCTTCCTGGGGCAGCTTGATGGGCTTGTGACACTTTGGACAAAGATTCATGCTCAATCAGACCAGCCCGCTAAGCAGGGACCTATCTTGCGAGTGGGCCTTATGATTGTTGAGCTACGGATCCCCAACGACGAATGAGATAGGAGGATACATGCTAAATATCCTCTGAATTTGGCGTTATCAAGAGGACAATATCTGATGAGTTGGGTCGCCAAAAGATCGTGGACGATTCTCATTGTTTCTGCCTTGTCGATTGTACTCCTATTGCTAGTAGGCAGAGTAAGCGCTGCACCGTATGAACCGCCTCCCAACCAGAGCTCCTTCCCGGCTGCCTCAGTACCTTCTTGGTTTGAACCGGCAAGTAACGGCTGGATGCTGACTGCCGCAACGCTAGTTGGTCTGATGAGTTTGCCCGGATTAGCCCTGTACTATGCTGGTCAAGCCAAGAAGAGATTCTCTGTCAACACCCTCTTCATGGTGTTCTATGCATACGCCGCGGTGCTAGTAGTCTGGTTGGTCGCCGGCTATAACTTCGGCTTCGGTCCAGCAGGATGGAAGATCGGCTCCTATGGGATTCTTGGAATTCCTTTCCCAAGCTTGGGAGCTGCATTTGAAGGCGCCCAAGCCCTTATCGGCCCGGCACAGACCGCCCTCAACATACCGAATTCGAACATAGTCTTCTTCCAGCTTGTATTTGCCGCAATAACCCCCGGACTCTTCGCCGGGGCCGTCATTGAGCGAATCAGATTCAAAGTATGGATGCTTTTCGTTCCACTTTGGTCGCTCCTAGTCTACAGCCCGTTGGCGTATTGGATGTTCGCAGGTGGTTGGCTGAACCAACTCGGAGCAGTCGACTTCTCTGGTGGATACGTGATTCACCTTTCTGCCGGAATCACGGCTATCGCCGCGGCTCTTGCCGTGGGCCCAAGACTGGTCTCAGATAGAAGGATGAAACCTAACAGCCTCATTCTCGTCCTGATAGGAACTGGAATACTCTGGTTGGGCTGGAACGGTTTCAACGGAGGAGATCCATACGGGAGCACGATTGATGCTTCAATCGCGGTTCTAAACACAGAGTTGGCTGCGGCGGCCAGCGTGATTACTTGGATGCTGATGGATATGAAATTCCAGCACAAGTATTCGCTACTAGGAGCAATGACTGGAGCAGTCACGGGACTGGTAGCAATCACCCCCGCTGCAGGCTACGTGGATGGCTATGGCGCCCTTGTCATTGGCATCGCGGCCGGAATCACGCCTTGGATTGCGCTGAACAAAGTGATGTCAAGGCTGAAGCTCGATGATGCTTTGGGGGTGTTCTCGGGTCATGGGATCGCCGGACTCACAGGAGGACTTCTTACTGGAATTCTAGCTAACCCTGCAGTAACCCAATACGTTGCGCCCGGCCTGACAGGGGCATTGTTTGGAAACATTGACCAGTTAGGCGTCCAGGCGTTCGCTGCGGGGGTCACCATTGTGTACGTATTCGCCGTCTCCTACGGACTTCTGAGACTCATAGGTCGCTTTACTCCCTTGCAGGAAAGCCAGGAGACTCTGAAGATTGGCGACGCTGCTATTCATGGAGAAATAGGATTGGACTTGGAGGACTGATAGCTAGGACCCTTTGGCGACGATCTCAATGATTCTTAGTCTTCTCGCCACTTGAAGAAGACGACGGCGAGAACAAAGACGATGACAGAGAGCACAGCCAATACTTCAACATCGAAAAGGGCTTGTCCGAAATTATTGTAGATCATAGCCTGGTTCAGTCCATCGATCATGTAGAACAACGGCAACACATGAGCAACATTCTGCAGGTACATTGGCATTTGACTAACCGGGAAGAAAGTCCCGGATAGGAACATCATAGGAAAAGTGATCAAGTTCCCGACTACAGCCGCGGATTCGACGCTCTTGCTGATTGTTCCAACAAGCATCCCAAGGGAAACGAAGAACAGTGGACCAATTATCAGGAACGGGATTATCATCAATGCATAGTCCAGATGCGCCCCAAAGAGTGCGGCCCCAACCTGAGTCATGATTACGAACGAGATCATTCCGAGGACGACATACCAGATTATCTTCGAAGTCAGCCACTCAGTCTTTGTAAGGGGTGTAAGAGACAACTGCTTGAACAGTTTCGTCTTTTTGTACTCGCTACTGATGTTCACGAGGCTAAACATGGGGCTAGTTAGAACCGAGAAGCCTATCAGTCCAGGGATTAGGAAATCGATGTACTTGTATGATTGAGACTTGATGTTGTCTTGTTGGACTCCGACGTGATACATGACCTGAGCCCCTTGAAGATTCATTTGACTAATGATGGACCCCACTGTTTCGACAACTATCGGGCTCGAAGTGTCGGCGGGGTTAGAATACACGGTCACATTCACAGACTGGTGACTGATGTACTCATTCGTAAAATTCTCTGGAATGAATACTCCCTGGTTTGCCGAGTGTGCAAGGAGAAACTGAGAGAAGTCCTGACCATTCGCGACTAGGGTTACTGTTGTTGTGCTGTTATTGTTCAAGTATTTCAGGAACATCGTGCTGGCAAGTCCCCCGTCCTGGTTTTGTACGTAGACGTTGACTGGCCCGCCTCCGCCAGCGAAAATGGCTCCGAATAGTAGAATCAGTATGATCGGGAATACTAGGCTGAAGAACAGGCCGACCTTGTTACGAGTATAGCCTCTCACGAAAACCTTGAGATCAGCAATAACGCGGTTGAAACTTGCCATTTACCGCTCCTCCTTAGCCCTTGTTCCTTTGTCTTGGGGTCCCGCACCCGAAGCCTGACTAAACGTGCCTTCTTCTTCGATCGTGCCGCCCACCAGACGCACGAAGATGTCTTCAAGACTATCTTGTCGAGTCCGCAGATCGCTCCATGGGAGTCCGGATTGGTCTATGCTAGAAAGAGCGGAGACTGCCTCAGACTTGTCTCTCAGCCTGACACTGACGAGTCCCTTGTCGTAGCTAACTTCTAACCCAGTCTTCTGTCGTACATGATCGGCGAGCTTCTCGTCTCCCCGAACCTCCAGTCTCTCGCCGGACCCGAACTTCTCACTAATCTCCTTAGGAGTGCCATCGATGATTATCTTCCCGTGATTCATTATCGCAACTCTATCAGACAATACTTCCGCTTCTTCGAGATAATGGGTCGTCAGCATGATTGTATGACCCTCTTTCTCCAGCCCACGGATCACTTCCCACATGTTGCGCCGAGCTTGAGGGTCCAAACCCGTAGTGGGCTCGTCTAAGAACAGAAGATCCGGCTTGTTCACGAGGGCGAGAGCAAGTCCGAGCTTCTGCTTTTGACCACCGGACAGATTCTCAAACCAAATCTTCGAAGCGTCTTCCAAGATAACCTTCTTCAAAATCTCGTCCGGATCAACCTTCACACCAAAAAGCGTCGCGTAGTAAATTACTGCTTCCCGAGGAGTTGACTTGGGAAAGAACGTGAACCCTTGAGGAATGATCCCAAGCTTCTTGTGAAGGTCGTATCCTTTCGTCCAAGGGTCGTCGCCCAGAACCTTCACTTGGCCGGCGTCTCTCTGCCTTAGGCCTTCCAAGACCTCAATTGTCGTAGTCTTGCCCGCACCGTTTGGACCGAGGAGCGAGAAGACTTCTCCCTTAGTAACAGAGAATGAGATCCCATCAACGGCCTTCAGTTCGCCGTAGGATTTTTCGAGAGCTAAGACCTCGATAGCCGACATTTCCTTATAATTCGTCGAAGTTTACCAGTATTACTGATTTTCCGTTGTTCTATGGTGCCCGTTTCTAAAGCTGCCTTAGTCAGAATTGGTGTTTAGAATAGTCTTTTCAGACCCGACGACACCAAATCCAATGAATTTGACAGTTCGAATAATAGCTGACGAACGTGAAAGACGCTCGGGAGTTCCAGAAGAACTCAGATCAATCGGAGCATCCGTAGAATACAAGGTTCTGGACGTTGCTGATTACTTGGTTGGAGAATTTGCGGTTGAGAGAAAATCTGTCAGAGATTTTAATTCGTCACTCTTCAGCGGTCGACTCTTCGACCAGGCTCATCGTGTCGGCCAGTCCTACGAGACTATCTTCTTAATCGTGGAAGGCGATCTATGGAAGGAGATCGGGAACGCCCGGAACCCGCGTTCTCTCTGGGGAGCTCTAATATCAGTCGTTCTCGACTTCGGCCTCAACACCTTCTTCGCTCCTGACACAAAGCAGACAGCACAATTCCTATTCACTTTAGCTAAGGGTGGGGGTCACAGACGAGGCTCAGGCGGGCCTCCGGTCATAGTAAGGAAGCCGAGGACGACCGACCTTAAACGGGTCCAAGTCTCAGTCCTAAGTTCTCTTCCAGGAGTGGGTCCTCGTATGGCAGAACAGCTCCTGGACCATTTTGGCTCATTGAGGAAGGTTCTAGCTGCTTCGGTCACGGAAATGTCTGTTGGAGCGGGTCTCGGAAAGGCTCGAGCGTTGAGCCTTGTCAAGCTCTTGGACGCGGGCTACAAGGGTTCAAAAACTGTACCTTCCCAAGCCAGCCTCAGCCAAGACTGACAGCCCTTGACAAAACA
>JAJPJY010000120.1 GCA_021323995.1 bacterium
AAACCGCTTCGCATCGGGCGAAGTGATCCAGTAAGAGCACCGGGGAGCTCCTTTTTGATCCCCACCGGTTTCTTTACTCTCAGAACACTGATTACTCGTAGATCGGCTTTTCCGCTCGTTCCGACCAATAGAGTCAGCGGATCATTCGAACGAAGCTCTCATTGGTGAGGGAAGCCTTATGAAAGCTGGTCCTAAGTCTCAGACGGTCTTAGTGATTCCGGTCTAAGTTGAAGGTACAAAAGCCGAACTGGTTCAGCGGGACGGAACTCAAGAGTCTCGCCATACGCCGACACTGGTCCATACTCTCCTGGGGATCGGGGCTTGTCGCTCTGGCTTTCATGGCTTATTATGCAATAATGGCCCTTGGAAACCCTCCTAGTGTCATAGGACAACAGTTCGTGCTGACCGAGTTTCCTCCACAGTCAATCTCGCCGTGGTTCTTTGCTAAGCCCATTACTTGGTTCAGCTATGCCGCCTTCCTTTACTGGTCTTTCGGACTCGAAGCCCAGAAGAAGCATTTTCTCAACTATTCGGACGGCACTAGGCGATTCCTGTTTGTTATCACTGCCCTCATCGCGTTCGGCGCACTCTACGAGATTTTCTTTAACTTCATGCTTTGGGGAGCACTCGAAGCCGTGACCGGCGGCAATCCGGATCTCCTGAACAATCCCTATCCCGCTCTAAGAGACCCGTTGAGTTTGACGTTTGCGACGAAGGTTGTGACTCTGGTGTTTGCCATGGCAGTGTACTCATTGTACTATTTGCATCGAGTTGAGAAAGAGATCGACAAACGAACTCCAACTCCAGTTCCGAGTTTCAAAAAGCAGGAGAGTTTTGACGTTGATACGATAAGAAATGTTCCAATGACAAGGTCATACTCGTTCGCTTTCACCACAGAACCGCGGAACTCCAATGTCGAACATGATCCGCCCAACTAGGTATCACATTGGAAACATGTGATGTGGCAGTTATCGGCGCTGGTCCCGCAGGTGTCATGGCGGCATGGACCGCGGCGAGAACCGGAGCGAATACCATCTTGCTGGAGAAAGAGGCGCACCCTGGTAGGAAGCCCTGCGCGGAGGGAATCCTCACCGAGGTCCTAGAGGACGCGGAGGTTTCTGCCGATCCAAAATTCGCGATAAACCGCATTAAGGGAGCAGTTCTCTATGGTCCAGACGAGAAGAAGCGTGTCAACGTCGGTGGAGAAGGCTACATTCTCGACAAGCCTGCCCTGCTGAACGTCCTGGCCGAGAGAGCAAGAGTCTCGGGCTCTGCCTTGGAATTTGGGAGAACCGTGGAGGCTGTTACCAGAGAAAATGGGCACGTAGTGATCAATGGAAAGAGAGGTTCAGAACCGTTCTCTCTGAAGGCACGAGTCGCCATAGGGTGCGATGGAACAGGCTCGATCCTCGCACGTCAATACTTTCAACGAAGGAAGTATCAGGTGATAGCCGCGTTCCAATATGATATGACAGGTTGTCGGGTTGAAGATGAATCCAAGCTCGAGATCTTCATCGGCCACAAGAAGGCGCCGGCCGGCTATGTCTGGATCTTTCCGAAAGGAGACCGTGCCGCAAATGTTGGAATCGGGCTCAAAGGGTCAGGAGCGAAGATGTTGCTTGACAAGTTCATCGAGGAACACCCTGCTGTATTTGGAGACGCGAAGATCGAAAGAACTCAATCGGCTCCGGTCCCGGTAGGCGGAGAGGTCGATGAGTACGTGAGTGATAACATGATGCTCTGCGGCGACGCGGCCGGACAAGTTATTCCTCTTACCGGCGCTGGAATCCACACTAGCCTGGTTGCCGGCAAGATAGCTGGCGAAGTGGCCGGCAAGGCCGCGGTGGAAGGTAATGTTGGTTCGAAGCGTTTGCAGGCGTACCAGAAGAGGTTTGACGAGTTGTGGGCAGGAAAGATATCCAACAGTCTAAAGGCGTTGGAGTCGTTCGAACGATTCTCTGATGAGGAACTAAACGTCATTACCGACTACTTGGATGGACAAGACTTGATCGAGATGGCCCACGGATTCAGCCCGTCGCGGGCAATCAGCCTCCTCGTGAAACATCCAATCTTGGCCATGAAAGTTGCTCACCAATTGCTCGGAAGCTAGAGAGTAAGAACCATGCTAGGACCTGTTGAGGCGGGGCTCGTTGATGCAATAAGAGACCGAGGATGCGTGCATCTCGCTCTTATTGACCCAGAGAAATTCTCACACAACCTGCGAGACATCGTTGCTGACTTGGAAGACAGCGGTACACATGCCATACTAATTGGAGGGTCCACCGTGAAATCTTCAGCTCAGCTTGACAAGGCAGTCAAGACTATTCGCGAGTCATGTTCGTTGCCCACGATCCTCTTTCCCAATGGTCCTGTTGGAATAAGCCGGTTTGCCCACGCCATCTTCTTCATGTCCCTGTTGAACTCGTCGAGCACTCAGTATCTTATCGGGTCCCAAGTGGAAGGCGCCTCAATGGTGCGAAGGTTCAACCTTGAACCCATCCCTCTCGGATACGTCATAGTCGGCAAATCGGAGACCGCTGCTAGTACTGTAGGCATGGCGAAATCGATTCCGTTCTCGGAAGTAGACCTAGCTGCCAACTACGCTCTAGCTGCCCAATACTTGGGGATGCGGTTTCTCTATTTGGAGGCCGGAAGCGGTGCCGAGCGTATGGTGGACCCTCGAATGGTGAGCCGGGTTAGCGAGGCCGTGAACATTCCAGTCATAGTTGGAGGTGGGATCCGGACTCCTGATCAAGCTGAACAGCTCGCTCGGGCAGGGGCCTCGGCTATCGTCACAGGCACTGTCTTGGAGCAAGAAGGGCCCGGACGGGTCAAAGAGATTCTCGCCGCGCTAAAGCGTGCCTAGCCCGATGCCGACCGCTCCGAAGACCGGCGTGGGAGGGACAGTCGATGCCTTCAACTTCATCAGACGCGTTGCTTTTCCTTCGACACAAAAAAGCATCACGATCTTCGCCGCGATCGCCCTTCTCTCGGCCTTAATCTCCCTGCTCCCCTCGAACGAAAATCTCGCTCAGACCCTAGTATTCACAGGAGCGGTGTTGGTATGGCCAGCTGTTTTAGGCGAATTTCTGAACGCAACTCTATTTCTTCACAAAGAGAAGATCTTGGATTTCAGAAGACTACTTGGACTTGAGATCATTTCACTACTCCCACTCGCAGCGCTCCTTCCTATATTCTCCTGGATCGGTCTACTCATCGGACAAAAGACTCCGTGGGAGTATGGATTTC
>JAJPJY010000123.1 GCA_021323995.1 bacterium
AAGACCCTGTCCTCGTCTCGAAAGGAGGCGGCGCAAAAGACCTCCAGGTCCGCATAATACCAAGCCTCACTGGCATGATGGTAATAGCCGAGTTGATTGTCGATTGCAGAGACGCCATGGGCGCAAACGTCGTTAACACAATGGCCGAGTCGGTCGCCCCGATGCTGGAGAAGCTCTCATACGGAAGAGCCAACCTAAGAATCATCTCAAATCTCGCCGACAAAAGAGTCGCTCGGTCCAGCGTTCGGATCACGAAGGAAGCTTTGGGCGGGAAAGAAGTCGTTGATGGCATCGTAGACGCCTACGCGTTTGCCGCGGCCGACCCCTACAGATGTGCGACGCACAATAAGGGGGTCATGAACGGCGTCACTGCTGTCTGTTTGGCGACTGGAAATGATACTCGAGCCATAGAAGCTGGAGCACATGCATACGCCGCAAGGACTGGGCACTATTCTCCGCTAACCCGATGGTCCAAGGACAAGAACGGGGACCTTGAGGGGTCCATAGAGATTCCCATCGCCGTGGGAATAATTGGCGGTATAACTGCCGTTCACCCAACCGCCAAGATCTGTCTCAAGATCCTCGGAGTCAAGACAGCAAGAGAACTGGGAGAAGTAATGGCGTCTGTAGGACTGGCGCAGAACCTTGCAGCGCTTAGAGCGCTCGCCGCTGAAGGAATTCAGCACGGACATATGTCACTGCATGCCAGAAATATCGCGGCAATGGCGGGCGCGGAAGGGGAGATGATCGATCGAGTGGCTGCGGCGATGGTCACGGAGAAGAAAGTGCGATTGGATCGTGCTAAGGAACTGGTCGCGCAGATGCCCGTCTCAAAGAACCGGACTCCCGCCCATCAGGAATCCCACCAACCCAAGAAGCATCCACAATAAGACCTGAGTCTTCACTGAACGCACGGTCTTCGCGGTCTGATCTCTCAACAGACGATACGATGAGAACAAGAATCCCAGATCGGCGGCTACAACTCCGGGATAGTAGAATACAGAGACCTTGTCAAAAAGGGGGGCCGCGAAGCTGAGTAATACAGCGACGCCGAATAGACTCGCCGTAATTCGAGCCGCAGACTTCGCTCCCATTATTGCGGCAACAGTCCGGACCCCTTTTGCACTGTCCCCTACAATATCAGAGATGCCCTTTGCTACCTCTCTGGCCATGTTTGCAAGGAAAGCGAGCAGGAAGAAGGTGAAGAGTAGCGGGCGCAGATTATCGACCGCTATGCCCCCAAACAGGAACGGCAACGCCACATTGAAGCTCACAACCGCGTTCCCCAAGAGTCCAGTCTTCTTGCCACGCGTGTTGTAATAGGCCATCAAAACCAGCGCCACTAGAGCTGTGAGCAGAGTCAGGTCGCCGAGCATAGCGGATGACACTATTGCAAGGCCTGAGAGAACAATTGAGAGACCATACGCCTCGCGGATCCCTACTCTGCCCGATGGAATCGGACGATCGGGGCTGTTGACCCTGTCTATCTGGACATCTTGAATATCATTCAGCACCATCGTTCCAGCGAGAAGCAGTGATGCGGTCAGGAACCCGTAAGCAGCCTGGCTGAAGGACGGGAGACTCCCGAGGGCTATGGCCTCACCTACAATCACCGCCAATCCGATCATGAAGCAATTAGGTAAACGGACGAGAGCGAGGTAGGCCCCAAGGTGCGAAGATATCGGTGTGTTGAATCTTCCAGCGTCTATGCTAGAGGGACGGTCTGTGGATTCCACAAATGATCCGTTTCAGAATAAGCCTAAATAAACTGACGGAAGAGTAGCATGTCTGTAAGCAAATGGCAGTGAAGAAGGAGAATACGTTGCTGGAAGACTTGAATCAAGCGCTCGCAGGGGAGACGCTGGCCGCTTTCCGTTACCTGTACCTTAGCAGGATCGCCAACGGGATCAATTCCCCACATCTTTCATCCACTTTCCAAGAAATCGCCAGAGAAGAATGGGCTCACGCATCGACCTTGATGGGAAGAATAATCCAGCTCGGAGGGGTCCCCGTCTCAAGACCCGTCGAATGGGAAAAGAGGAGCTTTCTTCCCTATTCCGAGCCTCCCAGAAGGGGAAACGATTTGAAAGCACTCATCAAGGATAGTTTGAGGCTTGAGAGAGCATCCATCGACTTCTTCCAGAAGCTTGCTTTGAAGACTCGCGACAGCGATCTGATTACTTACAGAATGGCCATGGATGTCATGGCCGAGGAAGCCCGCGACGAACAGAGAATCTCTGCTTTAGTAGATTAGCCGGTTAGGATGGGACTAGACCCATCCGCGTATTTTCATTGCTTCTGTGACCTTGCCGATCGCGTAGATGTATGCGCCGGTTCTCATGTTCACATTGTGTTTCTGAGTAGTCTTCCAGACCTCGGCGAAGGCGTTGACCATTATGGTCTTCAGTCGATGGTCGACTTCATCCGCACTCCAGTAGAGGTGTTGGAGGTTCTGCACCCACTCAAGGTAGCTAGTGCTCACGCCGCCTGAATTCGCCAGGATGTCTGGAACTAGAGTCACATGGTTCTTGAATAGTATGTCGTCAGCCTCAGGAGTGGTTGGTCCGTTCGCTCCTTCCGCGACCAGTTTGGCCTTGATCTTCTTGGCATTGCTCGCAGTGATAACATCCTCCAAGGCCGCTGGAACGAGTATGTCAACATTCAGCTCGAGGAGTTCTTCGTTTGTTATAGGCTGGCTTCCCGGGAAATTGAGCACGTTACCTGACTTTTGTTTGTGGGCGTAGACTTCGTTGTATCCTATACCGGACGGTTTGTGCGCTCCTCCTTTGGAGTCTGAGACCGCGACAACTTTCACTCCAGTTTCTTCGATGAACTTGTGAGCCCATGATCCGACATTGCCCCATCCTTGGATTGCGCAAGTGCAATTCTTCAGATTCATTTTGAGGTGTCGGGCTGCTTCTTCTACATTCACCGAGACTCCGCGACCGGTGGCTGAATCGCGGCCGAGCGATCCGCCGATGATCAAGGGCTTGCCAGTTACAACGGCGAAGGGGTTGTTCCGATCGTTCTTGCTGTACTCGTCCATGAACCATGCCATTGTCTGTGAGTCAGTGTAAACATCGGGGGCAGGGATGTCTCTGAAGGGTCCCACGATTTCGCTGATCAGCGAGAAAAAAGATCGGGATAGTCTTTCAAGTTCAGCCTTCGAGAGGCCTTTCGGATTCACGGTCACTCCACCTTTTGCGCCACCGAACGGGATGCCTGCGACAGCACATTTCCAAGTCATCCACATGGAGAGCGCTTTCACCTCGTCTATCGTCACGTTAGGATGGAATCGGATTCCCCCCTTGTAGGGTCCTAGGGCATTATTGTGCTGACTTCGGAAACCAGAATAGAGAAGAATTCTTCCGTCGTCCATCTTTACAGGAAAGTTGACGCTCAAAATGCGTCTGGGCTTTCGCAGAATTTCCTGGACGTTCGGGTCCAGCTTCATAATATCTGCGGCTCTCTGGAACTGTTCTACCGCCATGTCGTACTGTGTCTTCTGCATGCCCATACTCATCGGGGCCGCCTCGTGTTTCGACGTTGTTTCGAGCATTCAAAAAATCCTCTGAATTCGCGGCCGGTCCCGGGGAAAAATCCCATTTAGACCTTTCCTTACCTCTAGAAAAAAGTCATTTGCGAAATCAGGTTCTTTTTTCGCCCCGCGGACAAGGCTTTTTATAAAGACTCAAGCGTTTCTCCTCTTCGTTTCGAGTAAGGAGCGAATGAGCTAGACAATGTCCGCAAAGCCCCATCTGAATCTGATCGTAATGGGACACGTAGACCACGGAAAGAGCACCCTAACAGGCCACTTGCTCTTCGATGCCGGCTACATCGACCAAAAAACGATCGACGCCTATGCAAAAGAGTCTGAGAAGACTGGAGCAGGAGAGACCTTCAAGTTCGCATGGGTCCTAGACACGATCAAAGAGGAGCGCGAAAGAGGAGTCACCATTGACCTCTCGTTCCAAAAATTCGAAACACCCAAAAACTTCTACACGATTATCGACGCACCAGGACACCGCGACTTCATCAAGAACATGATCACCGGCGCAAGCCAAGCGGACGTTGCAATCCTAGTTGTGTCCGCAAAGAAAGGCGAATTCGAAGTTGCAGTCGGACCCGGAGGCCAAGCACGCGAGCACGCATACCTCGCGAGAACCCTCGGTGTCAGACAACTCATCGTCGCCATCAACAAGATGGACGACCAGACAGTCAAATACGGTGAAGAGCGGTACAAGGAAGCGAGAAAAGAGCTGGAGGGACTCTTGAAGACGGTCGGCTATGACATTACCAAGATCAACTTCGTCCCCACCAGTGGATGGCTCGGAGACAATCTCGCAAAGAACAGCCCGAACACTCCATGGTACAAGGGTCCAAGTATTCTACTTGCGCTCGACCAGATTATTCCTCCGCCCAAGCCAACAGACAAGCCGCTCAGAGTCCCCATCCAAGACGTCTACACCATCACCGGCGTTGGGACAGTCCCGGTAGGACGCGTCGAAACCGGAATCGTAAGGGACGGTGACAAAGTCATCTTCATGCCCTCCGGCAAGATCGGAGAAGTGAAGACTATCGAGACCCATCACGTGCGAATGGACAAGGCTGAACCGGGAGATAACATCGGGTTCAACGTCCGTGGAGTTGCAAAGAACGAGATCGGGAGAGGAGAAGTCATGGGTCACACTAACAATCCGCCCACGGTGGCGAAATCATTCGTGGGCCAGATCATCGTCATATACCATCCAACCGCGATTGCAGCTGGCTACACACCGGTCCTGCACGCTCACACAGCGACAGTGGGAGTCACGTTCGAAGAGCTCATTCGTAAGATTGACCCGAGGACTGGCCAGACTGTGGAAGAGAAGCCATCCTTCCTCAAGGTCGGTGACAGCGCCCTCGTCAAGATGGCACCCCTTCGGCCCGTGGTGTTGGAGAACTTCAAGGAGTTTCCAGAGCTTGGACGCTTCGCCATACGGGACATGGGCGCGACGATCGGGGTCGGAGTAGTTCAAGAGATCAAAGAAAAGGGCGAAGTCCCCAAGGCATAGAATTCCAAATCTTCGATCAATTCCTTTTGGAACCAGTCGCCAAAAACTGCCCTCAAACTGATCCGCAGGATAATGAGTCGTCGCGTCGGCGCCGGCCCTCTTTCAACTCACGCCCAGAAAGGACAATGGACAAAGGAAGTCTTAACCGTAACGGTCCCGGTCATGCCTTCATGTTGACAGGGGCTAGAAAGGAAAGGCTCTTCGAAAAATATGCTTGGGTAGTCCCTTCCGCAATGGGACTATTCTTCTTTTTCAGCTCGGTCGCAGTTTTGATCTCACCCGGAATCTTTACTGGTGCCGAGGGCATGATCCAGAGTCTGACGGGCGGTCCATTTTCCCAGCTTAGCCCGGGCTTGCAAAATTACATTTATTGGCTCATCAGAGTGTTTGGATTTACTGGACTGGGTCTTGGAGGCTTCCTCACGGTAGTTTCCGCGACGGCTTACAAGAAGGGAGAGAGGTGGGCTTGGTACGTGATGTGGATAATGCCAGTAACTTTCCTGATCGATATGCTCAACGACTTTTCTGCAACAGCATACGTGGATGATATGTCCATCATCATTCTCGCGATTTTCGTTGTTGGGTTGCTCTTACCTTACAGAAAGTTCTTTGGACCGAAGGCATGACCTGTTGCTTGGATGATCTGGACGGTTCTTAGATTCGTCTCTTCTCGCCTTGGAATGAGACATCTTGAGTCGTAGCGGCACTACGATGCTGACATTGATTCGGCGACGCTCGATCCTGATGATTTCGAACAGGGCTTCAAGGTTTCTTGAAGCGAACTGTTTGAGCACAGACTTCGTTCATAGTCCTAGACTAAATCGATCTATGCTGTCCGCGGAGACCAAGGTTTTTAACAGTACCAGGGTCAGCGTTAGAACTCCGCGAGCAAGATAGAACGATGAAGGTATCCTACGATGGTCTCTAAAGCTAGAATCCGTCTTTCTAGCACAGACCCTAAGGATATCAACACAATATGTACCGAGATCAGAGAGATCGCGGACAAGACAGGCGTCAAACTGAAAGGTCCAATCCCTCTTCCTACGAAGAAGCTCATGGTGCCGACCCGAAAATCGCCTGCAGGCCAGGGCACGAATACATTTGACAAGTGGGAAATGCGAATTCACAAACGCCTAATCGATGTTGACCCCAACGAGCGGTTCTTGAAACGGCTAATGAGAATTAGAGCCCCTGACGACGTTTTTATCGAGATAGAACTAGTCTGAGCTCGGCTTAGCCGAGTCAGGTACAGATCCGTTGCCACGCTTCTTTCCCGAGTATTTCGCCATAGTGATAAGAGCGAGGGCAAAAGTGGAGAGTCCACCAGCGAATCCAATCGTAGTGTACGCTAGAGAGGAAGGTACCACATCTACTCTAACGAACCTGCTAACAGTTAGATTTTGGTTGTAAATAGTAACTGCGATGTTCCTAGGTCCTAAGGTGGACCCCCAGGAGGGAGAAATGGTAAGAGTAGACTTCAGAGTCCCCGAGCCGCTCGAAGTCTGACTCGAACCCATTGACCAGGAAATCATTGCAGGATTCGATGAAGTATCTTGGCTCATGATCGAAGCACCCACCGATGGCGCTTCGCCAACAAACCCCCCGGACACAGGAATATTCACCGAGGCGCCATGACTCACGGTTACTCCTTCCACTGAGCTGACAGTGAGGGGAACTGGTATGGTACTATTCACGTAGCCGATTTCCCCTAAACCGAAAGCAACGAACCAGACAAGGTTATTCTCTCCGGGCCACATCCACCAAGAATATGGGGCACAGTCCTTTTTGCACGTGGCAGAAGTTGTGGGCATTTTGTATTCTGTGAGGGTTCCGCCGCTCGGATCGTATCGAGCTACTCTTCCACTGTAGTGTTCAGAGAACCAGACCTGACCGGTTGAGTCGACCGCGATCGCGTTTGGAAGTCCAAACTCACAGTTTAGTACGTAATTATCGGGGCAGTACCCGATTGGGAATATCTTCCAGTCTCCGGTTGAAGGGTCGAAGCTTCCAAACTCGTTACCGTCATGAACGGTGAACCAGACGATGCCATTCTTGTCGACAGCAACCTGGATTATGCCCTGTAGAACTATTCCAGGGGGTGGGCTATTTTCAGTGACAGGACAAGATGAAGAGTTGCAAGGGATGATGCGGCCGATCTTGCCTGCATAAGCTTCGGCAAACCAGACTGTTCCGTCGACTGGTGAAATAGCTACTCCTTGCAGGCCGACATTCGAGTTTGGACTGGAATAGTTGTAGGAACCGCCGGTATGTGGGTTATACTCTACAATTTGGTCAGTAGTGAGAAGCGTTATCCATAGATTGTCTTGGGAGTCGATAGCCAAGTATTCTGGCGCCCCGTTCGGAAACGTTTTGGCGACCGTGATTCCTCCAGGGGCCGATTGGTTGTAGTAGGCAAGGCTGTCGTTCTCAACGATCCAGAGCCGATTTTCAATATGGTCGTAGACCATGTCGGTTGGGATCGTGTTTGTGAGATTCGCGACCACGGAAGAGAGCCCCACATCATGACTGACCAATGTGAAATTGACAATCTGGGAAAAGAGATGAGTCCCGAGCTGGATTGTCACTATCCATATCGTCTTGTTACTGGCGGGATACACTAGCCAGGGCGAAGGGTCTACTGACTTGCTAGCAATCTGAAACATCTTCACGTATGGAGCATCAGTTGGTGCTTCGCTCGTTAAGCTCAGCTCTCGAGTAGATGAACTACCGATTTGGTGGTACGCTGCTGTTGTCAGGGAGATTGACACTAGACCGATGAAAATGGCAGCAGTCAATAATTTTCGCGTTAAGCATCACGTTATGAAACGTTAAGGAGCCCATTCAGCATGGCATAGTGAATCGTGCATCGGACAGTGCAGTACACCGTGAAACTTCCTGCTCTGATGGCCTGGAAGTCCGGAATTACCAGTGTCTGTTGTCCCGGAATCTCGGTCCCCTTCACCGCATAGTACGCTATTGCAAACCCGTGAGTCTGGGTCACCGTGTTGACCACCGTGATCTTGACAATATCACATCGGTTCACTTTCATTACGGGCCACGTTTGTCCCATGTGGTTCAAACTATCATTGTAACCGTTGTCGTCAGCAATTATTGTAAAGCTGCGTGTTGTACTAGCGACTCCCGCGCATGGGGAGCCTGGGATCCCGATGGCGTAGGTCATTACTCCGCCACCTAGAGCGACGGCCGACACGATTACAATTATCGCCAGCGTCCTGTTCGGTAACAAGGGTTCTCACTCATCCCGATATTAGATGGCAATTTCCCGGTTCCGGGCTAATAGGGCCATGGTCCATATCCTGAAGCGAGTATTCAAAGAACTCCATGATCTATAGCTAGACCCGAGAAAGGATCAGCGGATCACTCTAGGGTAGGAGATTCGACGACTCAAGATATATCTGACAAGAGGAGACGACCGATGTTTTGAGCGGGGGTACCAGAGTCAGGTCAACAAAGCTGACCACATGGGCGGGTCGCGCCTATCATGCGCGCGCTACACTCAAGACCCGAAAAACTGGGCATGGAGCGATTCTCGATGCCCTTGGGAGCGCGGGTGTGTTATCCCGTGGCGTAGGCCTTCGTGGGTTCGAATCCCACCCCCCGCACCACGACTAGGCTGTAAAACTACTTGAGGACCCCGCGGAAGTTTGTGTGAACCTTCACCAAGTGACTGATCCAATGAAGCTGAAGGGTCTGCCTCTCAACCTGAACAGCTACGGCGTCGCAGAGTTCATCACGAACAAACATTTTCGCCAATTCCAAATGCCCGAATTCGAGACGCTGTACCTTCCAGAGAGCATGAGACCCTTCACCGACCTTAATCCCCTAGACACGAAGGACCTCCTTGTAGACGACAATAGAGGAGCCGTGTTGCCCTCCCCCTCTTTGACAATGGACGGTACTGACTTCCATCTCTCGATTAAGGGAGTAGGCTCAGGAACAAGCCCATTTTCTAGCCGGGTTCTGGGGAAAGCTGAGATCTGCGATGTCTTGAAAGATTCTAGCCTTAGGGATCGGATCGTGAAATCAGAGGAAAAGGCCCCCCGGTACATTACAGGGGAACTGTGGCTTAGAGGATCGCCGTATGGGGGCCAGGGGCTGCAGCACGCAACAACCTCGATGAGAGTCTCCGAAGCGGCCGACCTAACATCGATCCATGGATTCCGGATCGCGCCCTTGGTGAAGATAGTATTCCTCCCTGAGAGTCTCGAGAATCAAGTCAAGAAGATCTACTGGTATAGAAGATTCCGAGGAAGAATAGTCCAGGAAACAAGGCTGGTCCCTTCCAACGTGAGAATCTACTTTCACTCCGGGAGCACAATCGGCGATAATGTCGGCTCGGTCTTCGAGCTCTTCAGAATCGACACGAATGACAAGGCGCTAGTTTTTCTCAAGAATTTTGTCAAGAGTGGAATAGCGTACCTGACCTTGTTCGTTAGATCCCTAAGAAACAACCCTGACGGAACATTCACGGGACTCGATTTCTATGATGTTTGGCTCGACAAGGACGCGGTCCTAGCGCCGGACGGCACTATCTACTTTGTTGACTTGGAAGGCCTAGAATGGATCAC
>JAJPJY010000028.1 GCA_021323995.1 bacterium
CGACGTAATATCGTCTGTTCCCGGCGGTCCCGCAGAGGCCGTTTACCGCCACCTATTCTAACGGAGTAGGTAGAGAACTGCAGGATTTTGGCTCTATCGCTTAGTCTTGGGCGTGAACGCGATTACTGGGATGACCCGTTTGGTCTTCTGTTGGTATTGTGCGAACTGTGGGTAGAGCTTGGCTTGTTGCGCGTATAGTTTGTCGCGCTCGGGACCCTTGATTTCCTCCGCATGGACATCGATAGTTTCAGTTCCAACCTCGATCTTCACGTCAGGGTGAGCTTTGAGATTATGATACCAGTCCGGATGAGTATCGGCTCCTCCTTTCGACGCGAAGACCAGATAGCGATGACCATCTTTGAGATACATCACCGGATTGATCCGGATCTTGCGGGTGCGGGCGCCAGTGTGATTGATGAGTAATAGGGGTGCTCCTTCGAAGTTGCCGCCTACCTTTCCACGGTTCTTGCGGAATTCCTGAATGACTCCGGCGTTCCAATCGCTCATAGCGTTCCAGATACGGTCTGGAAAGGGGAGTTATTGACTATTTGCACTGAGAAACCGGTCACATTCTTACGTCGACAAGTGTCCTCAATCATCCATCCGAAACGCTAGGGATAAGACCCTACGGGCAATCCTCTAATATTTCCACTGTGAGATTATTATTGTCCTTTTGTGAAGGGTCAGGATAGAATTTACAATCTCAGCAGGGGCGTGGAATCCCTAAGCAGAGACGAGCACGGGCTGTTCTTCGACGCGGTACAGAGGCTCGGATTGTCTGATGAAGTGAAGCAGGCTGCAGTTGCTCTATACCTTGACATCAAGAGTAGACCTATCGGAGAATACAATGCTGGTCGAAAGAATCTGGAGATCTTCCTAATTGCGACTATATCGCTTGCTGCAAAGACCCTGGGAGATCCTAGGACCGATCACGAATTTGAGTCTAAGATGTTCGTGAGCAGAGAAAAGCTAGTCGATGCCGAGGAGCGCATCATCTTGTCACTGGGCGTCCAGGACAGCATGATGCCCTTTCCGGATCTAGTTTTGCAACTCGCCAGAAGGCAGATAGAAACCATGGCGGAGGGTTTTGCCCAGCGAGGACTAGTAAGCGGCGACGAAAAAGAGGACTTGATCCGGCGCTCTCATGACTATCTGGATACAGCGATGAAGAGAGGCCTGAACCCTAAAATGAGTTACAAGGGAAGAGCCGCCGGCGTAGTCCTCAACGCGGTCAGAGACCTGGGACTACGTGTCTCGGAGAGTGATGTAGCAACAGCGTCGGGTTTTGACAAACGGTTGATGGAAGTTAACACCAGTCTCATAGCAGCACTCCTGAAGGATCCGAGCGGCTCGAGTGGAAAGCAAACATAGCTTTCGAGTTGCCTGAAAGAGCCGTATTAGTCAAGACGATTGTTTGCAGGCAGAGAACAATAATAATGCGCACACAGCGCCGTTCTGCATAGTCAAGGATTAGACCCAGGCGTTAGGCAGTCCATCAGAAGCCATGGATATGAATGATATCGATGCAGCCGTCACCGTCCGAGTTAACGGTCTGCGACGGCAATTCGACAGCAAAGAGGGTAAGGTCATAGCGCTCGACGGTGTCGATATGCAGGTTCGGAAGGGCGAGGTCTTCGGCGTTCTAGGGCCAAATGGCGCGGGAAAGACCACCATGATTAGAATACTCTCCACGCTTCTCCTGCCCTCGTCGGGAAAGGCGGAGGTTATGGGATTCGACGTGGGGAAGGAGCCGGAAAAGATCCGGGCGGTGATCAACATGGCGAGTGGTGCTGAGCGAGCAGGATACGACTTCATTACCGCTCGCGGAAACCTCTGGTTCTTCTCTCAGCTCTATGGCATTCCCTCTGAGGAAGCGCACAAGAGGATAAACGAACTCTCGAAGATGCTTGGTCTTCAGAACTATCTGGACAGAAAATTCTACGCGTTGTCCACTGGCTACAAGCAGCGGGTAACCTTGGTCCGAGCCTTCATCAACGATCCCAAGGTCGTGTTTCTCGACGAACCCACTATCGGGCTAGATGTCATGACTGCGCTGAGCATTCGCGAGTACATCTTGAAGCAGGCAAAGGACCACGGGCGGACCATTCTGCTGGCGACGCACAACATGGCCGAGGTCGACGCAATTTGCAACAGGGTCGCGATCATCGACAAGGGAAAGATACTCGCATGTGATACTCCTGCAGCCCTGAAGAGGACCCTGGGCGCCTCCTCACTCGTGCTGGATGTCTCCCCGGTTCCGACTCTTGGTGCCCTTGAACCACTCGGAAAACTTGACGGGGTCAAGGGCTACACATCCTCGATCGATGAGGAGAGAGGACTATCTCGGATTCAGGTCGTGGTAGAGGGAGACGCAGCGGGGCAGTCTGTCGTCGAGGCGATCCGAAAAATGGGAATGACTGTGATGTCAAACTGGAGGCAGCAGGCAACGCTCGAAGAGGTTTTCGTGGCGTTGGTCGGTCGCGGGTTCAGGGAGAGAGAGCATGAAACTTCATAGCAATCCATGGCTGCGAACTGCTTACGCTCGGCTCTGGGTCCGAGCGAAAAGCATCTACGGAGAACCTCTCTGGGTAGCGATCAACATCGGCTTCCCGTTCTTTACCTCCTTCTCTTTCACAATGGTCTACCGAGCATATGGTCTAGGATCCTACGCGGGCTTTGCAATCCTTGGAGGAGTCATGATCTCGTTCTGGGGCAACGTGCTGTGGAGTATGGCATCCCAGTTCAACTGGGACAAACAGGTTGGACTGTTCGAGATCTATATCAGCTCGCCCGCCTCGATCTCAGCAATCCTAGTTGGAATGTCGCTCGGCGGAATACTTGGGACCGCTCCGTCAGCGGCGCTGGTTGCTTTGCTGGGCTGGGCGATCTTCCACCCGGCCGTCAACCCGGTCTGGCCCGCGGTCATCTCGGTCTTTGCTCTAACTCTAGCATCCCTTTATGCGATGGGAATGGCACTATCCTCGCTCTACCTAGCGTACGGACGAGAAGCAGACTCGGTGAACGAGGCGCTCCACGAACCAGTGTCTCTGATTTCCGGCGTGTACTTTCCTTCGACGGGAGGATTTTCACCCTTTCCCCTCGCGGTCCAGGCCGGCGCTTCGCTGATTCCTCTCACGCTGGGAATGGACGCGTTGAGGCGGACCCTCTTCTTCGGCCAGGGATTCGGAGAACCAACAATTGATCTGGAGCTGGTAGCGCTGGCAATCATGGGAATAGTCCTTCTCTTCGCATCATCCAAAGCGTTGAAGTTCCTGGAAGACAAAGGCCGGAGAACCGGGACGATTGCTGTGAGACAGAGATGAGCCTGAGAGCAATAGCCGCATCGATAAGAGTGGGATGGGCCAGAGAGTTCAACTGGACCAATCCCCTCGCCGGATTTACCCTCAGGACAGTAGGTCCATTGGCTAGCGTCATTGCCGCATCGGCGGTCTACTACGTTGCTTCCGTTCACAATATTCCCCCTAGCTTCGACCCGAGCATGCTCGCCTACATCATTATCGGCGCAGCATTGTACACGCATGTCGCTGCATACTCCTGGGTCCCAACACTTGCGATCGCGGAGGGAAAGTGGACCTATGTGTTCCCCCAAGTCTACATCGCTCCACACTCATCATTGCCATATCTCATCGGGAGGACCCTCGCATCCTTCGCCTCGTCCACGATGACAGTCATAGTATCTCTCATTCTATCCTTCTACGCATTGTCGTCAATCATCGGTACCGGTATTCCGTTCATCGTGACACCTGTGTCGGTCAGCCTGCTTATCCTGGCGATGGTCGTGAACATCTTTGCCGCGTTCGGTCTCGGCCTCCTACTCAGCGCCTACGCACTGTTTGCCACGAAGTTCGAGTGGGCTCTTCCCACGTATGTTGCGGGATTGCTGATGATATTCTCGGAAGCCCTCTTTCCAGTGTCTCTGCTTCCTCATCCAGTGTCAGACATCGCCAATGTCTTGCCTTTTACAGAATTCATGAGAGCGTCTAGATACGCAATGATCTACGGAGACATTCCTTCCTACTCTCTCTATCTAGGGCTATCGGTATTAGGTGGCTTGATCTTTCTCGGGCTAGGCTATGCAGCGTTCAAATACGCTGAGAACCGGGCAAGACGCCTTGGCGTCATCGACAAGAAGACAGCTTGATAGGTGAATTGCAGACTCTCGCTGAAATGTTTTCGGAGCCTACTTCTAGGAATGTTCGTACCTTCAACTCATTAAGCGGATTGTTCGGGGTCCAGGCAAGGGTCCGGAATTAATGGAGGGGAGACTCGGCTTTTCCACGAGCCGCTACCTGGCGCTGTTGGCCGGTTTGACGGCCTTGTACCTTGTCTACGGATACGCATCCGGCGTAGCTTTAGGGCATATGATTTTCGAGCTGGACCTGTTCTTCCTAATCTCTGCACTGTTCACGATATTGGTGTCTCTGACGGGAAGAAAATGGAGCACAACCATTCTAGGGACGATCACGGGGCTGCTTCTCTTCGGAGATCCGAGTGCGCCGTTAGGCATCGGTCTCTCGCTTATTCCCAACGGATTTGTTTTCGACCTGACCCTACGAGGAGTGAACGGCTCCGTTGAAGGTCTGTCAAACAAGCGGCTTGTCATTGCTGGTGCTCTTGGCAACCTTGCAATGGCGATTACAGGGCTGCTGATCGCGGCGGCGGTTGGTGCACTAAACACCAGCGGAGTTTCACTCTTGGTAAGTTCTGCAATTGGCTTGGTTGGCAATCCAATCATGGGAGCCTTAGGCGCCCTTCTTGGAATCGCCGTCGTCAAGCGAGTGGGAGAACATGTCAGAACCCCTCTGGTTCGCTAGAATTATCGCAATCTTTCCCCAGATCCGTAATTCGATGAATCCTATCCAATCATAGAGATAAGAGCTAGACTCTTGTGGAGCAATCAACCTAGACTATTATCAGCGAGGTTCGTTCTTTCGGACATCGTTGAGATGCAGATTGCTGACGAAAACGGTTACTTAATCTTCGAGCCGACCCTTGCCCTAGAGATCAACGGAAAGAATGTGTTTCAATCCCTTGGGATAGAGGGAGCAAGAAGAGTCGTCATAATGCACTTCAGACAAGCCGCTGTTCAAGAAACCAGGAGAATGATCGATGACCTCTATGACGACAAGCAGGGAGAATACCATTACCCGCTTCTTGGTACGGGATTCAGTTTCCGACTGGAACGGGACGAACACG
>JAJPJY010000029.1 GCA_021323995.1 bacterium
AGGCCAGAAGATTGACGTCCTCGGAAACGTCACCTTCGCCGGCGGCCTCGCCGCGGTCCTCACCGCGATAACCCTCGACGCCGTCTCCCTGCTCGCGCTGGACCAGTTCGTCTTGCTCTTGGGCACTGGGGTCGCCCTCCTAGCGGCGTTCGTCGTCATCGAGCAGAGGGTCAAGGAGCCCATGCTCGACCTCGCGCTCTTCAGGATAAGGCTCTTCACAGCGGGGACGGTCGCCAGCCTCTTCAACTCGCTCGCGAGGGGGGCGGTGACCCTGGTGCTCACCTTCTACCTCCAAGGGCCCTCCATGGGCTTGAGTGCCCTCTCGGCGGGCATATTCCTCATCCCGCTCTCGGTCTCCATCGCCCTCCTCGGACCATTGAGCGGCTACCTCTCGGACAAGTATGGAGCCAGAGGCTTCACTACCGCTGGGCTCGCAATATCTACAGTAGGCTTAGTAGGTCTCAGCCTCGTTCCCGCAAACGTCTCTTACACAGTTCTGGCATCCCTAATGATCCTCGTCGGGGCTGGAGGAGGAATGTTTGTGGCTCCAAACATGAGCTCAATCATGACCTCTGCCCCAGTGACGAGGAGAGGCGTGGCTTCCGGAATGTCTGCAACTCTCGTAACAACCGGTTCTCTACTCAGCCTATCAATCTCGTTCGCTGTTCTCGCCACTAGCATTCAGCCCAATGTTCTGCAGGCGGTCTTCGCGGGCATACCTCTCCCACCCGGCGCTACTCCAAGTATTGACTTATTCGTCGGGCCGATGCATATCATCTTCCTCATCATGGCAGCCATGAGTCTCGTGGCCGTCGTTCCTTCAGCTCTTAGAGGCGGAGTCGCAGTCGCCTTCGACCGAAAACCTGACGCCCGCGAACAAGTAGCATGAGAACTCGCTCTAATGGGCGGGTCTTTCTAGATTTGGGTCGTGAACGTATTGCCTCGGGTTGTTACAAATGTCACCGGGTCGGCGGTGCCGAAGCTGAAGGGGTTTCCTGTGAGTGTGCAACTCGCGCATGATGATCCAATTAGTACGTTGACCGGGAGTTTGACTGTTGGGTTTATGGTGGGTCCGTTCCAGTTGTTCAGCGTGTACTGGTCGCCACTGCCGTCTTTGACTGTGTAGGATGTGAACTGGACTGAGACTGTTCCGACGTTCTGGACATAGAGCGTGACGTTTGTTCCAGTGTTGATTGTATACGGATAGAAGGCCAAGGATTCTCTTGGTTGCGCGGTGGTCATGGCGGTCCATGACTGGTTGAGCTGGCTGTGGGACGTGAGCGTTGGTGGGGGTGGCGGGGCTTGCCATAAGAGTGTGATCCCGCTGACTTGGAGGCCTGGTTGGGCTGAGGAGAAGCTCTGGAAACTGTTGGCGCCCATTGTCGTGTTGATCGTGAATTCGCTGCTGATCTGGACCTTGTATGAGTCGGTGTAGTAGTATGAGTAGAAGTGGATAGGATACGAGGCATGGTTGTTGACTGATATCGAGCCGACTTGGAGCGTGGTCATGTTCTGGCTGATGGACATGCTGAGAGGGTCAGAACTGGACGGGCAGATGTAGCCTGGTGTACAACCGTTTGGTGTCAGGACCGTTACCGAGAGACTGGTCGTGTGAGATAGGCTTCCGGAGTTCCCGGTCACTGTCACGTTGAACGTGAGAGGCTGAGTCTGGACGCCGACGTTTACACTGTTGATTGTCAGGGTGGCGATCCCCGCTCCGTTCGCCGAGAGTGCAACACTGGCCGGGTTCAGGGATAGTGATGGAATGTTCGAGCCTCCTTGAGCGAGTGTCGCGCTCAGACTGACTGTCCCCGTGAATCCTCTAACACTTGTCACGGTGACTCGTGCGGTCGTGATTCCCTGGAGGACACCTTGAGAAGTAGGGCTCGCGCCCATGCTATAGTCTGGCTGGTTGGTCCGGCCGTTGATGATCGTGCTGAGGAGGTTGATGCTGACGAGCGCATAGGCTACGCCTGCCGATCCTGCGAGCAGGATCAGGACCAGGGACCATATGGGTGGTTTGCGTAGCCGGACCAAATCGCGATCTAGACCCTGTAACAGTTAAGGGTCCAATGGGAAAAACGTAACCTCGGCCAATACCGAACAGTTACGCTGGTCTGCCTTTGAATTCTTAACCATTAATTATCTGGACGCTTGGCTTCTGACCATGGTCCTAGTCGCTAAGGACATTGTAGAGAAGGACTTTCTCTCTCTGCCAAAAACCACGAATGCTCTGGAGGCTGCGCGCGAGATGAAGGCCAAGAGCCACGGTTACGTCATTATCGCCTCCATGGGAGGCAGTCCAGAAGGGATCGTGACAGAATGGGACTATCTCGCCAAGATCGTGGCGGAGAGAAAGGATCCGGAGAAGATACATCTGGCCGAGATAATGAGCAGAGACCTTGTCTCAGTCGACGCGAACGATGGTATCGATCAAGTCGCTCAGGTAATGGCCCAGAAAGGAATACGGAGAGTGCTCGTCATCAAAGACAGTAAGGTTCTCGGAGTCATAACCGCGAAGACCATGCTGTCCCGGCTGAAAGAATACGTTGACCGAGTATCATCGCAGATCGCACGCCTACAGTCTCCAATGTTCTAGACACGAGATCGGCTCAGCAGCCTAGCTACAATCCTTCGCTCTTCGGCATCGCTTAGATTCTTGACGGTTGACTCCCAGAAAACACTCTCGGCTTCGTTCGAGACGACTTTGCCACTCCAAGCTTTGATGTGGAAGTAGTGTATTCTCTGTCTCTCTCCATTCGAGGCTGTGTAATAACGAACGCTTAGAGGGGTGGCCTCGTCTACTCGAATCCCGAGCTCCTCCTTCATCTCTCTCACCAAAGCCTGTTCCAAGGATTCACCCGCTTCCACGTGTCCACCAGGGAGAAGCACTTTGCCAGGGTCCGCATCGTCGTTAGCCCTTCTCTTCTCGACGAGAACAGCGTCATCGACAAGGATTACTCCGCTTACACACTCGGCCGCTTTAGAACGCGTTTCATTGAACGGTCGTAAGCGATCGACTGATGTCAAAGAGGGAGTCAACAGGACTCGCAGGATACAGCCCTCAGATAGATAGACGACAGTTCACTGTTGCGAGCCTGCCTATCTAAACAATAGAAGTCTGTCGTAATATTATAGGTTGTTCCAGACTACACTATTTGTCGAAGAACGGAAGAAACATTAGTTTGCAAGGGATAGTGTCTACTGTCCGATGACCGCCACGCCAACACGAATAGTGCGCGATTCCAGTATGGCGCGAGGGCTCCAAAGCTCCGATCGTTGGACTTGCTTACTGGCCGGAAATCACAAAAGTACTTTGTAATGTTGTCGAGAAAGGCGCTTCTACCAGTCCGCCAACAAGAACCACGTTTGCTGTGAATGTGACGTCGAGTTTGTAGTTACCGTTGACGCGAACTCCCTGGTCCACTGAGAGATAGATCGTGTGGGTTCGGCCTCCGATTCCACCGCTGATGTTGGTCTGTCCGAGATCGATAGTCTGGTTCGAAGGGTTGGTGAGCATCATGCTGAGGGTAATGTTTGTCGTGCCTCCGTTGGTGGAAGTGTTATTGTCGGTAGTTCTGACCATTCCCTGGGTTCGAATCGTGAAGAAATACTCCCAAGCTGTTACGATCTGGATGGTTATGTTAAGCCCCCCGGCGGAGTTAGAGCCTGTCGTCTCGTTGAAACGTGCGACTGCGACAGGTACGCTGAACGCTCTAGCGTAAGCGATGGGTGTTACGGCGACAACAATGACTGCTATTGCGACTATGGATAGTATGAGTTTTCTCTTCGACTTCGCCTTGGGGGCGGCAGCCATGCCTTGTCCGAAGTCAGACCTGTGAAACTTTGAGTATTAGATTTTGTTACCCTTCCCGAACTCTTTGAGTAGAGGTTGTTGGAACGCCCTCCGGTACCAGTCTCATTCCACGACCTCGCCATAAATCGTCCTCGCCCACCTGCCAACACATGCAAGACCCTCCGCAGGTTGCGTTGCTTAGCTTCAACTGACTTTAGCCCGGCAAAGTAACGCAAGATCTCTTTCTGCCTACTAGGCGTGAGGTGATCCCAGCCCTGTTGCGCGAGTGGATTTCGGCGTAGCTCATCGCCAAACCATATTGGCATCGGATGGAGTGGCCCACCTTTGTATTCGTCATCGAACTGCAGCTCCACCGTTAGGAGGTCGCCCACCTTCAAATTCGATGCCTTTCGAATCTCACCGTTTAGATAGAGATAGAAGGTCCCGTTACCCACTGGCATCAAGTTGATGCGCCAAGGAGTGCTCGGCTTGCCGCTGACCAGGAATCGTACCGGCAGCGGTCCACGCCAGTTCCTCTTCAGTTGAGAGGCCACTTTTGCCTCTCTATCAACAAGTAAGGATTGGCTCCATTGATCCTGATTCGCGAGCGGAAACGAATCATTGCAACTCGCACGAACTACCGGTCAGTGTCGCTATGCGGCCCAGATATTCTAGCCTCCTGCAACTGCTGGCCCTTGTCTCCTAAGAGAGACTCTTGGGCGTGTCACTCTGCTCGTAAAGGAACGTTTTAACCGAAGTTTCGAGAGATTATGTGCTGAGGAGCCTTGCCGGGTACGCTCCCGCACAACAGAGAGGAACTGTCAGCGGAGATTCTGCGGCTCAAACGGGAGAGGAACGCGGTCATACTTGCTCACAATTATCAGGTTCCAGAAGTCCAGGACATCGCTGACTATGTAGGCGATTCTCTAGGACTATCTCGTACGGCGGCCAAGACTCCTGCTGATCTGATCGTGTTCTGCGGGGTCCATTTCATGGCGGAGACCGCTTCGATAATCTCGCCGCAGAAGACTGTTCTTCTTCCGGATCTGGGAGCAGGCTGTTCGCTTGCTGCGACTATTGATGCTGACAAGCTTCGTGCATGGAAACAGGAGCATCCGAAAGCGGTTGTCGTGTCTTACGTCAACACAACTGCCGAAGTCAAGGCCGAGAGCGACTATGCGTGTACGTCAGGTAATGCTGTCAAGATCGTGAATAGTATTCCGCGGGACCGGGAGATTCTCTTCCTACCCGACATGTTTCTCGGCGCCTACGTCATGGAGAAGACTGGGCGCAAGATGGAGGTCTGGCCGGGAGAATGCCACGTACACGCCGGCATAACGCCGGACGTGGTTAATCAGAAGATCAAGGAGAACCCTGACTCAGAGTTCCTAGTCCATCCCGAATGCGGCTGTGTGACACAGTTCCTCTACTTTTCAGAGAAAGGCGACTTCAACCTACCACTAGTAGAGATCCAGTCCACTGAAGGCATGGTCCGACACGCGAAACAATCAAAATCCGACAAGTTTCTAGTCGCCACCGAAACCGGCATCCTCCACCGAATGAAAAAAGAGAACCCGGACAAAACATTCCTCCCAGTGAAAGAAGATGCAATCTGCGAATACATGAAGACAATAACACTCGAGAAGGTCTACAGGTCGCTACGGGACATGGTCTACGAGGTCAGGGTCCCCACTCAGGTAGCTGACAAGGCACGCCTCTCGATACAACGAATGCTCGAAATAACCTAACAAAAGCGGTTCTCTCTTCATCTTTCTCCATCAAGTCACTACGACTCTCAACGGTATCCAGGGGCATATCCAGGAATAAACGTCATCATCAGTCAAGCAGAGGCCATATTAGCGCGTGAGACCATCCGTCAATTGATTTTTCGAATGACCGAGGCCGGTTCAACTGGGAAGCCCTTCTGGGCAAAAAGGAAAACGATCGGGTTGATCTTGGTTATTGTCATAGTGGTCGCGGTTTTCGTCTCAAGCCTACTTGTTTACCGTCCGATTCAACTTGCCGTCGGCATTGCACCAGATTTCAAGATCTCAACCACAACTCCCGAAAACGGTCCCGCAGGCTCGACGGAAACGACCCAGCTCAGCATAACCGCGGTCAACGGATTCAACTCTCCAACATCATACTCACTTCATGCAGCAACGGGACTAAATTGTCAGGTGACTGGCAGTTCCTACAGTCTCAGACTTGGAAGCACCTTGTACGTAGACTGCACGTCCAATTCGGCAGGCGTATTCCTCCTCACGATAACCGTAACCAGCGGCTCACTCTCACACGTGAGTACTGTATCCTTCACCTTTGCATCTCCAGCATCCGTAACAGTCGAAGGCAAAGCCCAAGTGACGGCCGACATCGCCTCCGAGGTCAAGTTCGCCCACGGCAACACCTTCACGATCGCCTTCATCAACTCGGTAGGAAACTATACTACTAGTCTTCCGAACTTTGAGTCATACAACGTTACGATCGAGAATAGTATGCAGGGCGCGTGCAATGTTGGGCTCTTAAGCCTCCGGCAGAATTCAACTGACCCGGTTCTAAGGAACTACAGTTGCGTACGCCTGCAATACCCTACGGTGACGCACCTCGTCTGCGACCAGAATGGTTTCTACGTGAACGTTACTCTTGCACAATGTTCAGCGGTCGTCGTCCCCGGTTCCACATATCAAGTGATTCCGAGCGGCCAGGTTACCTTCACCCTCTCTGACCCACGCTTCACACTCGAAAATCCAACATGCACACTGTTGGGAGGCATGAACTCTGCTTACTGCATGATAGAGGGACGTGTTATCTCCAACCTCTCCCCAAACCAATTCGGGAACCTTTTCGTGGAGATGACCGCCAACTATACTGGTGACTCTACCGATCAGGCGAGTCAAGCAAGCTTATCCGTCCCAATCGGTCCACCACCAACTACAGTAACTGTATCGGGAAAGGCAACAAGCAACACTGTCGGATCACATGCTACCGGCCTTGAATTCGTTAGCGGGAAGACTGGAACTGTCTACAAGGTAATCGTGAAGAGCGGTAACTACACCCTCCCTCTTCCGAATCTGCAATCCTACACGGTGACACTCTTCTACACTAACGCGTTAGGCACCCTGAATCGCAGTTGCAGCGCGGGAACGTTACTCCTTCAAACACAATATGCGACAGCGACAGAAAACTACCAGTGCTAACCAGACTCTCAGATCGGGTCCACAGGAAGAGCGCGAATCTCTCAAGGAAGCATACAGGACAGGCTGGGGCCAGCCCCTCGAGAAACTCCAGAGAGCGCTATAATGGATAGACTTGAAAGTCTGTCATCGGGTATATGATCCAGTTCAAGAATGGATTGGAGAATATTGGGAGCCGGCTTAATCGCCGGACTAGTCCTCACCATTATCCCTGTTTTTCTTGGTCCTTCTCCTTATCCGGGCGGGGGTCCTGCATTGAATCACAGCACATTCTCGTCCTTATGGGCAGGTGTTGCTTCTGAGATGCGATACCCTCTAGTCGCAAGCCTACTCCTCGTGATTACAGGAATAGTCTGGAAAGGATCGATAGGACGCGGCTCTGCATGGGGATTGGTGGCCGCCAGTTTCGCCCTTGGCTCTTGGATGATAATCTCAGGCGTCGCGGTCTCCTTCACAACCATTGATTATCCTGGAGGAGGACCTGCTACAGTTCCAGCACAGAATCTGCTACTAATCGGTCTCGTAGTACCAACTCTCAGCTTCGTCAGCTCTCTCGCTTGGCTGTTCTGGGATGGCAGACACAACCTGAGATCAGCAACTGTACCCTAGCATTTGGAATTCTAAAAGCTCGTACCCGCCAAGTATGGCCGCCATGTTTTTAGCCGATCTCGGGTCAATGATACATTCAGGAAACTTGTTAGCGGATCAGGATCAGACTGAGAAGATAAGTGGCGACTGGATCAATGACTCGCCTTCCTCTGCAGGAATCTCCGAAGGACCGCTTCGCGAGATGGAGAATGCGGCTCGTGAGATGAAGAAGATCACGAGCGTCCTGATTGCTCGGCATGGCCGGTTAGTTTACGAGTCTTACTTCAACGGGTCGGGTCCGTTGGAGCTTCAGAATACGCGTTCTGCCACAAAGACCGTAACGAGTATTCTGGTCGGAATCGCTATCGATAAGGGTCTGATCCCGGGCGTGGACGCGAGGGTCTTCTCCTACTTTCCGGACAAGCAGCCCGTTAAGGACCCTGACGACCGCAAGGATAGGATTACTCTGGAAGATTTTCTGACGATGAGCTCTATCCTAGAGTGCGACGATTCGAACATGTTCTCGCGTGGAAACGAGGAACGAATGTATGTTGTCGAGGACTGGGTCAAATTCACGATGGACCTGCCCGTTAGAGGGTTTCCCGCATGGACCACGAGACCGGAAAAGTCGCCGTATGGTCGAAGCTTCAGCTACTGCACCGCGGGCAGTGTCGTCCTCGGACACGTTCTAGAACGAGCAACGAAAATGCCCGTGCAAGAGTTTGCGCGAGAATATCTATTCACACCCCTCGGAATAGAAAAGGCGGAATGGCAGTATACACCTCTCGGCACCGCGATGACCGGCGGTGGGCTGAGCATGCGCAGCCGCGATCTGTTGAAGCTCGCACAATTGTTTCTCAACAATGGAGACTGGAACAGTAACAGGCTCGTCTCTCGGGAATGGGTAGAAACATCCACCAGACCACACGTCAAAGTGGACGATGAGACGGAATACGGCTATCTCTGGTGGCTAAGAAAACTCGGCACCGGACAACGAAAATTCCAGTCTATCCTCATGCAAGGCAACGGCGGCAACAAGGTCGCAATAGTCCCAGAACTAGACATGGTCGCGGTGCTGACAAGTACCAACTATAACACAAAGGGAATGCATGACCAGACCGACCGTCTGCTGAACGACTACATTATTCCCGCAGTGAAACAATGACCGCATGAAAATAGTTTGATATTCGCCTTAACCCTCGTTGAACAGTTCTAGATTGTGTATTCTCTCAGACAGACTGGGTCTGCTTGAAAAGTGGCGGCTTAATCCTCGCCTCTCCGCGTTGACGATGTCGGTGAGCCCGAGAGTCTGAATCTTCCTGAGTACTGACAAGAACTGTTGTCTTCCCTCGACTCGCGCAGCGAGGAGATCCGCCTGTAGCCTCAGCGTCTTTCGACCCTGCGTATAGCTATTGACTAGGAGCAGAGCACCGCCTACAATCATAAGAAAGACTATCCCGAGACCCCATCCAAAGCCCTCAACTGACGCTCCGCCAATCCCCACCAAGAAAATGAACGCGGCAAAGATCCCGACGAGTATATTTCGAACCGGGGGATTACCATGTATTTGTCTCAGGAAACGGCTCGACGCCATGATCGGTCTCCATTCTTTGGGCTTGAGTCTCCCTTTCATCTGCGCTGGAAAATATCCGTCTATTCGACCGAAGCTGCACCTGTCAGAGTCAAAGGTGTGCCAGAGGACTCGATCCAGCCAGGTTATTCGCTTCACATGCCTTGGCAGATCCAATACTCGACAGATATCCTCTCCCTCGCGTGCCAGTTGAGTGTCATAGCTGTCCATCGGCGGCAGGAAGAGATCCGAGATCGTCATCGCTAGGTGAAATTGGACGGATTCGAAGATTAGACTGGATTGTTACTAGAATTCGTGAACGGGTAAGCGGCCTCCGTTCATCTTAATTCAGCCTCGAAACCCATGTTTTCAGTATGAATAGGGACGACCTTCTCAAACACGCCCAAGTTGCAATGGACGTTGCGAAAGGCAACCTTGTGGAACAGGGAAAGGTTCTGCCCTCTCTTGTCGTGTTTCCCTGGAACAATCAGCCTCACATTTTGACTCCCGGGGTAGACAAGAACATGATCCCGTCAATTCTAAAGAAGAAGAATCCGGAGGCGTTCACATGGTCTTACGAAGTCGCGATCAAGCAACCGGAAACTGGTGATCGGAAAGAAGCTGTAGAGGTTGTCGGCAGAAGCGGGACCACTAGGGTATTGATTCGCCAAGCCTTCCACAGACTGGATGGAAAGATAGTGTTCGACGATACGTGGGTTCCTCTAGAGGCCGAGTTGGGCGGATACGTTGTAAATCTAGGTATGAGCGATGCGACATTTGGCGAGATCATGGGTATCTGGGACATTGCGCCCTCAGGAGGGCAAATCGCTTACGTACCCGCGCGCAGGTTCAAGATCTGGGTCCCAGAAGGATGGCGAATGGCTCGGGAGATCGCGGCTGAAGACGGAAAACCACGACCAACGTTTTACAGAAACAACAATCCTCATGGAGCTGTCAGAGTTACAACTCTTTGGCGAAATACTAACGAGCCGCGCGACGTGGGGGCCGAGGCTCGTGCTGAAGCTGAAAGAAGGAGACGGACGCAAGGAGTCGAAAACGTCGCTGTCGAAGAGAAACATGATTTGGCAATCGTCAGTTTTAGCCAGATCATGCAAGAGAAAAATCGTCAGAACAGAATGTACGCCTGGCTCGTTCATGATGCTTGGGGTCACATTCTCGTGACATTCGCTTCGAACCTCAGCGATAAACAATCAGAACTGAACGACGAGATCGTCTCCATCCGCGAGATCGTAAATCGACTAACGCGGTTATGAGTCGTTCAATAGTTCTCAGAACCCTCTATGGCTCGTCATCTTTTTCTTTACTCTACGTGCATTTGTGCTTCCATTGGACCCTTTTGGCTCGTTCTTTTCTCTAGGACCCTTCCTAGCTTCTTCGACTGTTTCTCGTAGGTCCATTAGCCACATGTCCTGTAGCCGGCTCAACAGTCTTTACACTCCCGTCCCGAGCCGACCGGCTGGAATATCCTCCCGCCACAGTCCTGGCAAACCAAGATTCGGCCGATGAACTGGTCATCTGACCGGTAACGTAGCTCATGGTAGGTCAGTTCCCGGCAGCCCTGGCAGTATTCGCGGTAGCCTTGGACCTGCACGGTTCCGGATATTCTGTCAGGTTATAGATTTGTGAGAGAGAAGGAGAAACTATTCGGGCACTGAGCCTGAGCTAGTTAATGAGTCAGGATCAGGCTTTAGATCCATTCTAGCTTGATTCCTTCGATTTTTGAGAAATGGGGATCGTCTGAAATGACTCGTCTCGACTTAGCATCTAGTGCTGTTGCTGCGATTATCGAATCTGCAGTGGGCAAGCCTCTATGTTGGACCCGCAGCCTAGCCGCTGCCACCGCTATTGGCACCTGCAAGTCGACCAGCTTGAAGGTTGAGTTCAGAATAGAGTTGACCCTGAGATCGGCTACTTCAAAGCCTCTATTCTCCGAAACGAACTTGTAGACTTCATGGATCACAATCGTGGGAACAATCGCATTCTCACGTTGCAACTCTACAATCTTACGAGCAGTCTTTTGCTTGAGGTC
>JAJPJY010000030.1 GCA_021323995.1 bacterium
TCGGAGGCTCCGTGGCCGATACGGCTTCGCAGGGTCCTTCTTGCTCCGGCCTAGACCGACCTGTTCTATGTCGTCAGCTTCTTCAAGCGCCTTCATGACCCGGTTGACCGCGTCTTCCTTCCGGTCAAAAACCCATGCCACTTCAAACGGATAACTGGCTCTCTTGTCCCGGATCCACCTCGACCGTATCATCTCCACAATCAGGAGCCGGAGCCCGCCTGCGCCGACATTCCTCATCCCCTTCAGGACCTCTTGCAGATTCTCCTTGTAATCGATCAAGAAGGGATCTTTTGCCTCAAGCGACTCGCCAGTCAAGTGTTCACTTTCACCACAGCACTTCTCAACCCGTCACTTACACGTCTAACTCTTGTTATAATCCTGCTACTGTTTTCTAGCACACGATCGGAGGTATTTTGTTTGGGAAGAACAATTCCTTCATGGCGAATGGTAGTTGAAGCGGAGACGGCTAAGCTGGAAAAATTCCGAGACTTTCTCCCCGTCGACGACAGGCTCGTCTTCCACGACCTCCTCCTAGAATGCAGGCTCTACGCGCCCTATGCGAGCGTCATGGCCTCCCCTGTCAAAGAAGTCCCACTGCTCATCTCAATGCTCTTCGGTCAGCACAAGAGAATACTTGACCTCGAAAAGAAAATCGTGACACTTGAAACAATCATGAAGGGAAACCGGCCCAGCCAAAGCTCGGTCGTTCAAGACTCTGCTCCAGAGCAACGAGTCATCGGTTAGTATCGCTTGAGAGTCACTGCATTGCTAGTTGTTGCCCTATCTGGTCTTCTCGTGCCGTCTGTTCTCTGTCAACCAGTCCGGGATTATTACAGTTCTTAGAAGCTCTTGAATAGATGCGCCCCGGCTGCGCGCCTCATTCTGGAGAGCTCTGTACGCCTGAGAATCGAGCATCTGCATGAACTTCGTCTTGTTACCAGCCACTGTAATCACTGATAGAGCTCAGCCTTGCCTCGACTAGCATCTAAAAGCCATTCGGAAAAGCCCCACTCAACAACCAGCCAGAAAATATCCCCGAAACCAGATTTCCACTGACAGACCCGTATTACCACAGCATGCCAAGGCAGACTTTTCCTCTGTTCAAGAACCATGAACAGCGTTAACCATTTTTATGGGAGTGCGTCTAAACCTACACTGTCCCACCATGCGTTACGCGAGTATCACGGTAGCCCTCCTAACTCTGACTCTGATGTTTATGGTCCCGGTAGGAGCCGCGCCCTCACTGCAGGCAGGCAGCAGTGCCACTTACAACGTCTCGATCACAGTCTCGTTCTCACCTCCTCCATGTATCACGATCTCTTGTAGCACCAGCGCAGACACTGGTTCCCAGGCGAACACAGTTTGCTGTCCAATAGATCTTCCCAGCATCGAGATCAATGGAACAATCGGTTGGACCGCGACTAAGGTAAATGATACTACCGCAGTGTTGAATGTCACGCACAGCCTCGCCACGTTCCTCTCAGACAATCTCACAACACCCATCTTCACGAACACCGGCAGCTTCAACGAGTCGATCAATTTAGCCAACCGGACAATCGACATCGTACCAATCATTATGCCCGAAATGGAGCAGGCGTTGCAAAGCCTTCCCAGCATCTCCAGCTTGACCTCGCAGGTCGACACGATCAGCTCTGTAATGTGGGCACGGCCCTCCGTCCACACTATGTGGTGGGTCAATGCGCCCTTAAAGCTCAACGAGACCGTGCCAGTCCTCGTCTTCCCGACAAACGTGACCAGCTCCACAAGTCTGAACCTTGGAAACATTGGCACTCGCACAGCATGGACCCTTGCGTTCAATCTGGTTCGACCTTCTTCTGAACAGACCGCAACTGACGCCTACCCGATACCTGTTGGCGACAACCTCGTTGCATCCTTCTCGTTCAACTACGACCAGCAGAACGATCTCCTACTCAGCGCAGCCGCGAACATCCACCTAGGCTTCCCAATGCCAATCCCGTATCAGCCAAACCCGTGCACCTCATCCGGGACAACAGCGTGCCCAGCCTCTTCAGGCTACGCCACATTTGTCCAATCTGGAATCAACATTCAGGCAACGCTCAAGCTATCCAAGACCAATCTGAATCTTGACCACCGACTAGGGTCAACAGATGGAAACAGTCCAGGCTCTATTTCAGGTCCTAGCGGGCCCAGTGGAGGACCCAGCTCAGGGGGAACCAGCACCGGGCCGGGTCCAGGAACAAGTTCGGGGCCAGTCACCACCGGAACCGGTTCCGGGCCAACTGGGGGCGCAAATCCTAATCAAGGAACCACAACAAAATCGACGCCAACGAAACCAGCGTCAGGAGTCCCTTGGCTCTACTGGATTCTCGCAATCGTAGCCGTGGCAGTAATTGTCACGGGCATATTTTTCTCGAGAAGACGAGCGGCAAAGAATCGATCCTGAGCCCCTTCTCCCAATCCTCTTAACTCAATAGACTCTACACTTCCCGTAACAGTGCCTAAATGCGGCTTTTAGTAATCGAAATCACGCGGTAGAGAATCGAGCTTGTCGACTGTGCTATCGTACTGTCCAAACTGTGGATCGCCAGTTCAACAACAGGGCGGATTCTGCGCCCACTGCGGCACAAAGATCTCAGCTTCGACTGTGCCAACGTCTCAGGTGCCGCCTGGGTACTACCCACCCGCACCCACTCCATCTCCCCCTGTCTCGACGGGACCTTACAAAGTCGCGATCACGGTTCTTCTCATAATCATACTATTCCTCGGTATCGGTCTATACGAGACCTCAGCGGGACACTTTCCCTTCGGAAACTATCGATACCAGTTAGCTAACCCGCCCAACTCACAAAGCATACTGCCCATCCACTCGCACACAACACAGAGGTATACGAACCAGATATGGAACGCCTGCAATGGCTCCCCAAGCTTAGGATGCAGTATGACTGCAAATGGTTGGAGAGAAGGTTCGGTGCCCGACACGTTCGATTACTACGTGGCGTTCACAAGCGCTGTCAACGTGACTGTTTACTTCTTCACAATGGGACAATTCGTCCAATTCAGCGTCTGCAATGGCGATGTGAGCTGCGTCTCGGGATCCTATGACTCCATTCCTGCTACAACTAATGTCGCACCTTACACCCTGTTCACGCTAGGTGAGGGTTGTGCAGACTACCTAGCAATATATGTCGCCTCAGGAAGCGGTACCATGTACCCCGACGTAGGCGTGACACAACATCCAGCTAGCACCGCAACTGGTTATTGTGCTCAAGCAGGTACCTAGGAGTGACTAAGAAACAACGAATGATAAAACCGGGCGGATATCACAGCGGGCCCGGTTTCCGCCGAACCCTCACAACTCACGGCCGGCAGAGTCCCAGAACCTGTGCAAGATGCGGGAGAAAGACTGAAAATGCGAAACATGGATTCTGTCCGGAGTGTCGCAAAATCCTCGGAAGATGGGCCTAGCGAACGTTAGATTAGAGCTGGCCGATCTTGTCGTATATTACGAAGTAGAGTGACAGTATGAAGATCACCGTGAGCATCATGCCGAATGCTAGAAATCCGTAAGCACGCTTTGGCCGATAAACAAACCGGGTGCTCATGAACATCATATAGACTCCAAAAAAGCCGAGAATGTAGACTAGTGCGGAGAAGACTGCCTCGAGAGTCGTCTGGTTATTCACGTCCCCGGGATAGACCCACTGCAACCCTTGTTGAACATTCAACAATCCTTGCACAGGCTGTGAAAGCACGAATAGTCCACCTGCTAGGACGAAGATTGTGAATCCTACGATCGCCACTTCCGCAACTGGCAGGAGTGGTCTGCTAGAGCCGGGTGCGAGCTTGATGAAGCTCATTCTGAAGGCTACATTGTTCAGTGACCTCTTCAGTTTCCATAGACCCGATCGAAAGCCCAAGACAAACCTGCTCTTAGCGAATTTTCAGGAGTTCTTGACAGGCAATCCTCATAATAAGCCCTACCTTCCCGAAGTCATTCTTAGTAGATTTCTGGAACTGTTTTAATACCTGATTCGAGAATTTGTGCTCAACGAGGTCTTGTCAGCGCTTGTCTCCTCAGCGAATCATTTGTTCAAAGTGCGGCGAGTCTCTCTATGCGGGCATCGAGCTGGAAACGCCGAGCGAGACCATACAACGCCATGGTGGCTACTGTCCCAAATGCGGTAAGAAACTCGGCTTTGCAACTGAGAATCTGAAGATCCAGCCGCAGACAACTCCTCCCGCACAATAGCTCTGCCTTTTTCTACAACGGCCCAGGCGACTACACGCGACCGCGACCCATGGTGAAACGGACCCAAGTCTACCAGTTCCATGAAAAACACGGTCACATCGTCGACTATGCTGGCTACGAGCTTCCGGTCTGGTTTGAAGGAATAATCCCTGAGTGCAAGACGGTCAGGACAAGAATCGGACTATTCGACGTGTCCCATATGGGCAGGATCATGGTAGAAGGCGAGAATGCTGAAAACTTTCTTAACAGTCTAACCACTAACGACGTGTCTCTGCTCGATGTTGGTCAAGGCCACTACTCGCTGCTCTGTAAACCCGATGGGGGAATAATCGACGATCTCACAGTCTTTAGGACGCATGACGAGCAGTATCTGGTAGTCTACAACGCCGCAAATCGCGAGAAGAATTGGAATTGGTTGCGGGAGCATCGGCAGGCGGATGTCACGATAAAGGACCGTTCGGATGAGTCGGCGATGTTTGCTGTTCAAGGACCGAAAGCCTCAGAGCTACTTCATGACATCTCAAACACTCGACTCGGAGAGATCGAAAAATATTGGGGCCGAGAAGTCAGAGTCGACCATCTTACCTGTTTTGTAACCCGCAGTGGCTACACGGGCGAGGACGGTTTCGAGATCTATGTCTGGAAAACCACGGTCGAGCGTCCGAGCGACGCGTTAGAGGTTTGGAATAAGATTCTCTCAACGGGGGAGCGATATGGCCTGAAACCTATAGGTTTGGGGGCGAGAGATGTGTTGAGGCTCGAAGCGGGAATGTGCTTGTACGGGAATGATATTGACGAGCAAACGTCTCCGGTTGAAGCTAGACTAAATTTCGCAGTGCGGCTAGACAAGGAGATGGATTTCGTGGGCCGAACATCGATTAAACAATTGAAGGAGCATGGGCCGAAGAGAGTTCGAACGGGCTTCAGAATTGTTGACAAGGGGATTCCTCGACAGGGCCAGGCAATCGTCTCGGATCAAGCAAGCATAGGTAAGGTTACTAGCGGTACACTCTCTCCGACGCTCGGAATCGGCATCGGAATGGGCTACACCCCGCCTGGTAGTTCAAAACTCGGACAGTCGTTCGAGATCATGATCAGAGATCGTAAGGTGGCTGCTGAGGTTGTCAAGCTGCCTTTCTACCAGCGGAAATCTGAAGAGACAGTTTTGGTGATGGGCAAAGAAATGGGGTCTCAAGAGTTTAGAGATCGATACTCGCGCTCAGAGACTCTCATGACTACGAACTGAGTATCGGTTAGAACATTCGGCAAAGAATGGTTGAGTAGTATCATATAGGGAGTTTCTTAGCCTGCTACTGCGTAGTCTCTTGACCTAAGTCTCTCGCAGTCGTGGCGGCCGTTGTGCTTGTCGCAGAGGTCTTTGGAACAGTGGGGACAGTTCTCGACTGCCAGGACCTGGCATTCTGAGCAGACTACTCCCCATACTAATGCCAATTTTCTCTTAGCTTCCTTCGGTTCTCTCGGTCTGTAAGCCTTGATTAGAAAAGAGGTATGGACTATTTTTACTCAAAAGGATACTCGAACCTACTCTTGACAAGACACAGAACAGCTTAACGACCAGGCTCTAAGCGATGATTACTAGCGGCGCGGCTTCTCCTTCTTCCCTCTCAGCAAGGCGTCCAGACTTACACCATTCACAGTAAAGACCCGGTATCTCGTCCCGGGAAGATCCCCGTACGCCTTCCCCTCTGCCCCACCGATCCCCTCAATCTGTACTTCATCGTGCTCGTCAATGAAGTTTAACGCACCGTCACCCGGCAGGAACGCGGTTACCACCTTGCCGTTCTTGATTATCTGAGCACGGACACACTTCCTGACCGCGCTGTTAGGTTGTCGGCACTCAACGCCGACCTTTTCGAGGACGATAGCCCGAGCTTGGGGTGCTCCCTCTAGAGGGTCCGCTTTGAAGTCGAGGCCGAGCATGCGTCGCTTGTATGGGGCATAGGCCCAGCGGAAGGCCTTGCGGCGCTTCCGCAGCTTCCGGCCCGCAAACATGCCGCTTGAAGTCTTAGCCATGTCCTCGACCTTGAATACGCTCCATTCCTATGGACTTGTTCTTTAGGCTGACGCCATGGGCAATATCGGAACTTGGGTGACTAGCTAACGACAGTCATGACTTTAGAGCTGAGCGGGGCCTTCGGCGTGTCTCTCTTCTAATCCAGTTTAGGTAGTCTGGACTACCTCGCAGAATAGGGAGCGCGATGATTTCCGGAATATCATAATCGTGCACTCTCTTAATGGACGACTCGATCATGCTGTAATCGCTCGCCTTGGCTTTGATGAAGCAGATCCACTCCTCTGCATGTTCAATCCTTCCCTCCCACCAATAGCTACTTTTGATTGGGCCGAGAACTTGTACGCAACCAGCTATCCTCTCCACGAGGAGTGTATCCGCGATCTTGTCCGCTTTCTCCTTTGTTCTGACTGTTGTAGACACTTGAATGAACTCTGCCACAGGCTCTCGATATCCCCTAACTAGCTCCCCTAGTTTCTACTCCAAAGTTTAAAGGAATGATTGGCTCTCGAAGCCTGTCGTAGATATCACTTGACTAGCACTATGATTCCTCGTTCAGCCGACTATGAAGTAAAACTAACACCGGATCATGAGAGTCTTAGGCACACTGTCAGGGACTTTGCTGAGAAAGAGATCCGGCCGGTCGCGTTCGATATTGATCGGAATAACAAGATTCCCCGAGACCTCTTGCACAGGATCGCAGGTGTAGGCCTGACCGCTATCAATTACAAGGAGGAATATGGGGGTCTCGGAGGTGACCTTCTATCAATGGTTATCGCGCTAGAGGAGGTTGCAAGAGTTTCAGCGGCTTGTTCCACCGTCTTTGTCGCGAGTCATCTGGTCTCTGAGCCTCTCAACGAGTGGGCTTCAGAGGAACAAAAGAAACGCTTCCTCGTTCCGATGGTGTCAGGAGAAAAGTTTGGGGCTCATGCGATGACTGAGCCTGGCGCAGGGTCGGATGTCGCAGGAATCAAGTCTACTGCGAAACTGCATGGAACGCACTGGGAGATTAACGGCCGGAAGACCTTCATCACGAACGGAGAGATCGCAGATCTCTACCTAGTGTTTGCCCGGACAAGTCCGCCTCCAAGCAGCAGGGAACGGCATAAGGGTCTCAGCGCGTTTATCGTCGAGCGAGGAACTGAAGGGTTCCAGGTTGGGAACCATATCGAGACTACTGGACTGCGTGGCTCCCAGCCCTCCGAGCTGATCCTAGACCATGTCAAGGTGCCTCAGGATAATCTCATCGGCAAAGAGGGCGACGGATTCTACATCGGCGTCAAGACCTATGATCGCGGCCGGGTAGACGTTTCGGCGCAGGGCGTTGGTATCGCGCAGGCAGCATACGAGGCGGCCATTAGCTACGCACAGACGAGGATAAGCTTCGACAAGCCTCTTATCGACTTCCAGCAGGTACAGTACAAACTGGCGGAGATGGCAATGGGGCTGCATACGGCTCGTCTGCTGACTTACTGGGCCGCATCATTGAAGGATCAGGGAAAAGAGTTCGTCAAAGCAGCATCCATTGCGAAAGTCACAGCGACCGAGACAGCTGAGAAACTATCTTTGCTAGCTATGATGATACACGGCGGTTATGGCGTCGCCACCGAGTACCCGGTAGAACGATATCTACGAGATTCACAGATCATAAAGACGTACGAGGGCACAAACGATATTCAGAGATTGACCATAGCAAAGCAGCTGATCAAAGAACTCAAAGACTGAATATAGGGATCAGTCGACTTCAGGTCTTGGTGGCTTGGAGTTCCTTTCTGGTTCTGCCGATCTGCTCTAGGAGCTGGTCAACAGCCGCCATCAGCCTTGTGCATTTTGCCTTCTCGGTTGTGAGAGCTGTTTCAAGCTCTCGGAGCTTATCGGGAGCGCTGTCGAGGTCTCGGCTGACGCCTCCAAGCGGCATGTAGTCTACTCTTCGCGGCATGGTCGCGTAGAGTTCTCGCTGAGTCCGGTTGATCTGGCTAAGCTTGATCTCGTCGGTAGCGGCAAGCCAGGACACCTCGCGAGCGGCCCGAGCGGTATCATATAGTTGGTTCTGAAGCTCAACATAGATTGCCCAGTACTTCAGCCAAGATTCGTTGAACTCGTCCAGCATCTTCTGAACACGATCTCCCTGACTGCCGGTATCAAAGGACATACCTGATCATATTTGGAGTTGCACGTCCAGCCAATAAGGTTTGGAGCACGGACGCCTCCATCGGCTAACGACCGGCGGATACCAGTTTCATGATCCTCTGCAGAATATTCCATCCTTCTGATCAAACCAAGCCACATGCCACCTAAGGTCGAGTTTGAAGTCTCAAAGCTCGTAAACGAGTTCTGCCATCTCTCAGTCTTGTATGCGGACCTCATGCCTCAGGACCTAGCCATGGGTATACTGCAGAACAAGGCTTACCAGCGGCGAAACTGGCGGCTCAGGGAGGACGCAGTCCGGCTTGAGCTTCAGAGAATAAGTCCCTTCTCATCCGACTCCGAATGGTACAGGTTCACTACTGGTCTCATGAAGAGAAACCAGTCCGGTAACTTCGAGTCGATGGCGACCCATAGCCGGTTTGTGGAGTTCTTTCAGGATCTTCGTCAGCGGCATGCTACCGGTTTCGACGAGATATGGAAAGAGACACGGCCCCGACTGACGGAGTACCAGTACGACTTCTTGTCTCAGTGGGCGCCGATAAGCGACAAAGTATTGTCACGACTCCACAGCCTAGCCCGGAACCATTGGCAAACCGAGAAAATTCGTGTCCGGTACATTGATTGTCTGTGCGGAGGATTCGCATGGAACGAGTCCATAGGCCTCAGCACTGTTCCTGACATGGACATTCAGAAAAAACTGCTCGCTCATGAACTGTCCGAACTGATCACTCCACAACAAATCACACTCGAGGAGCTGCGAAAGGCAGGTTTAGACACTGAGATCACGCACACGGTCGTAGACATGCTAGCATACTTCAGCGTCAGAGACCTCCTAGCCAAACCCAACCCTCCAAATCGAGAAAGGAAAGGCCTCAGACCCAACCCCAGCTACTACCCTGCTGCAGATGTCTTGTTTCCAGTCTTCGAGCGTTACGCGGAGGACCCATCGATTTACGCGGACTTTTCGAGCTTCGTACAAGACATGATCCTAGGCCTCCAGTCACTACCCAGAGGGATGATGCCCAAGATGCTCGCCTCCGTTCCACTCTGACAAGACTGTTTTCTCGGTCGTCAGCTCGTGCTTCCACGTGCAACTTGGTGTGGACTGACCGGGTTACGGCACTTGTAAGACGTACAACGAGAATGGGAGCTATCGATGTCCGAGCAGAACCTGTTCCGCCTTGTGCACTTACCGCCAGACTTGGCGAGACAGCTACGAGATTCGGTCGACGAGGCGTTTCAAAGCCTCGGTACAGCAACAGCAGAGCTGATTCTGCACTATGCTAGGAGAAGACACAACGTGGACATGAAGGAACTCCCGGTCGGAATCGACGAACTCGATAACGCGTTGAAGGAGATTCTTGGGACGGGGAGGCGGATGGTCGTCAATCATTGCGCAGAGATCCTGTCTCGGAGACTGGGCAAGGATGTTCGAGCAAAGTCTGAGAAGCTCTCAGACATATTTCGACAAGTTGCGAAAATATACCAGAGAAGAGCTGCGACAGGCGATAGCCCTGCTACCCTTTTCGGCGACGCTGAGAGTGTTGAAGAGACAGTCATATCTCACAACGTGATCGAATAGCTCTCAACCTCCGAACATCCAGTGTGCTGTTAACAAGTGCCGAACTCAACTGATCTACAGTCAGTTTCTCCATCTAGGAGACGGAGTGGCGGGTCAGCCTTCGCATTCTCTCTCTGTCCAGTCTGAATAGTCGATAATCCTCGACCTTCCTCGCTCCCAATTTCTTATAGAACTTCATCGCCTTCCAATTCCACGTCAACACCTGCCATTCTACCCGCCCACAACCGTGTCGAGCAGCTTCCTCAACACATCTCATGAATAGAGCCCTACCTACTCCGAGGCCTCGGCTATCATCCCGCACGAAAATATCCTCCAGATAGAGAGTCGGCCGCGCGAGGAACGAGGAATATGTGTAAAAGAAAAGAGCATATCCAACGAACGTCCCACCAAAAGTTGCAACGAAGACTTCGGCCAATTTCCGACCAAAGATGTCCTTGACCAGCCTTATCTTCGCCCTGGAGTCGGGAGGTTTCAGATGCTCGAATTTGGCGAGTCCTATAATTAGCTCGACGACTGCCTTTGAATCGGCCCTGGTCGCCTTACGTATGACAATGCCAGAAACGTTCTCGGTTCCCACTGTCCTATTCAAGATCCTTGCCGGATCTGAATTGCGACCAATCTATTAACAACGTTCAAACGACATGTAGTTGCCTTGGAATGTAGCAAGCACACTCTTGTTTCTCACATTGCAGTTCTGCATCACAGTTCCGCGCTCCTTGTAAAATACAGCACCGGCCATGATCATCAGCAGGGATGGTTCTTACCCAACGACGATCTTCGCCACTTGGAACATCCAGATCAGGCAGCTAGGCGGATCCTGAAGGAACAATTGGGGATTGAAGACGCGACTATAAAACTGGTCGAGATCGAATCCTTCGTTGGAAACAACGAGACTTGGCATCTCATATTCGATTACCTAGCATTCCCCAGAACAATGAAGGCCTCCCCGAGTCCACCGGTAGCAGAGGCGAGATGGTTTGAGATCGACAAGCTGCCCTCCGCGGATGAGTTCGCTCATCATGGTTGGGGAAAGAGCATGCTGTCAAAACACGCGATCGCAAAGCACCATCCAGCCGCTTCGATGTAGAAGACTCTCTCTCCCAATCGTATTTCGCGGTCTCCGTTCGTCTTCCGACTTTCCGAGAAACTAGGCTGTTACGTTCTGAACGCTGAACCTGAGTCTCCTTGTCCATTCTTCGAGTCGGACAAGAAGGTTGCGAAGCGTCTCGCGAGTCTGCGGGTCGATGAGTTTCATGTTAGCGTCGAACTTTTCATCCTCGTTCGCGAGTAGTAATAGCGGCCGATTTAGCGCGTACATGTTGAGATCTACAAGTATCTGGCGCATGTGCAGCTGCGCTCTGACTCCTCCACGAGGACCAGAAGATGCGCTCATGATGGCGGCCGGTTTGTTGTCCCATGAATTGTCGTTTGAGGGCCTGTTGCCCCATTCTATTGCATTCTTCAATACGGCAGTAATCGTATAGTTGTGTTCTGGCACGGCGAAAAGTACCGCGTCCGCTTCTCTAATCTTTCTCTTGAACTCTCCAACTTGCAGTGGCATCTTTGCCTCGAGATCCTGGTTGTAAAGTGGGAGGCCTGAGATGTCGAACGTTTCTACGGTCATTCCTTCTGGGGCTAGCTCTCTTGCCGCGTTCAGAAGTGCCGTGTTGTAGGACCCTTTTCGTCCGCTACCTGAGATCCCTAGTATCTTCACTTTGCTCGTTTACATTCCCTTATGACTACTCGATTCTCTTTTGCCATTTGCCCTTCATAACGACGAGTTAGTGGGAGGGTCAGTCATGGCTGTCGTTTAGGGAATCAAAGATTGGAAGATAGAATACTCTGTTCGAATGGGGTCAAGAAAGTTGCTGCGTTGGCGCGGGGCTTGGCCCGAAACCTGTTGTGGTCGGCCGTGATGGGGCTACTGGCATGGATGTCCTTGTGCGCTTCCTCTTGATGGCTAACGCGATACCTGCGATGACTAGTGCCGCAACTATTCCTTCTATGACAAACCCGGTTGTTGATGTTAGGAATGTGATTAGCGAGAACGGTTTCGGCTGGATCTGGAACTGTACATTCATGAGTTCAGAGGCGTTCTGCACATTCAACCATGTGGCTGAGCTTGATGTTGTGATTGACGGCAATTGGGTCCCTGTAGGAACGACGACCTTGACTAGGTTGTTGGAGTCTGAGCCTCCTGCTAGTGTAATGTTTAGCCCGGACCCGTGGGGCTGTGATGATCCTACAGTCTGGAACAGTCCAGGTATAGTGAAGTTGTTGTTGCTAGTTGCGTTGACTTCGGGATTTATCATGGTTCCAGATAGACTTGAGGTGTAGGTTCCAGTGTTCAAGTCTATGTCGCTGGTCATGGAAGATTTGCTCAGGGTTACGGTGGTTGAGTTTAGGAACTTGTCCTGTGGGGGGTTGGGTCCTGTCTTGTTCAGGATCAGCTGAAGGTATTGATTCTTGATACTGTTGATCTGAGCGTCCAGATCGCTGACGAGAGTGATTGTTGATTTGAAATTGACAACGGTTGTAGCGTGCGAATAGGTTAGGGACACTGTCTCTCCAGTGACAAGGTTTTGAACGGATTGGATGACGTTGTCAAGGGCTGTAGGGTTCTTTGTAAACGGATTTACAATGTTCTCAAAGGCGGCTAGGAAGCTCGTGGCTGCTCCTCCCGGCACTGCGATGAATTTGACAAAGGCTGTCGTGGAGCTCGTAGTGGGAGTATTAGTACCGTTAAGGTTTTTCACGTAAAGAATTTGAGCGGTCGAATTCTGGATCTGACTCGCTAGAGTGTCTGTAAAGGTTTGGTTTCCGAATGTCTTGTTCCATGTCGTATTCCAAATTGTCTCGTTCGCAAACGGAGTCTCGTTGTATGGCGAGTATGATGAGAAGATGATCTGAGACGTCGCGTTAGCGTTGACCTCGCTGGGTGTGACTGTGAACAGAATAGTTAGTTGTTGAAGTGGGAGATTTGAATTGAAGGTTAGCGAGCCCTGCTCTGTCTGTCCAGTCTTGGATGCCGTAAGATTGATCGAATTAATGCTGTTAAAGACCAGATTCGTGTAGACTTGCTGAGGCACTGTATACTGGAATGTGGTGGTCTCGACGAGTCCGCTGGACTGCTGTGCGAAGCTGGACGAATAACGAATGGGGTTCCCTGCTGGGACAACCGAGCTCTGGTTCTGGAGAATAGAGGAGTATGTTGTTGTATTCCAGTCGATTCCGACACTCTTGTCAGGATTTACAGTGAAGACTAGTGCATCATGCTGGGCAGACACTGACGGAGAGACTACCCCGTGTCCCAAGGGGCTAGTCATGGAGAACAAAGCAACAATCACGAGAAATACCGAAACGTATCTCATTCGAAATGCAAACGTCAAGGATTGAACAAGGGGCAACGTCTCTAAAATCGATTGTTAAGGATTATGGAACTAGTGGACTCTGAACGTTTTGCTCCTCGACCTGAAAACTAGCACTAACGCTGACAGGACAAGTGCAGCCATTGCTGCACCTGTGACATATTCGAGATAGGGTGTTGCGGGACTATCTAGTTGTAACTGGATGGAATGGGTTCCATACAGCATTTGGAAATAGAGATAGTAGTTGTGTGAGTCGCTTGTCAATTTCGTACTCGTGTCCTGCGTTCCGTTGACATAAACGATGGCCGACGCATCCGATGGCGCGATGGACCTGGGAATTGTGACGTTTAGGGCTCCTGCGCCTCCAATCTCGGTGACAGTAAAACCGACAGTCGTCCTTCCTGTCGTAGAAAGTTGAACGGCGCTTATCGCCACAGTCGCATTTCCGTAGAACCCGATTGAAATTGAATGACCGTTCGGGTTGAATGTTGCGACCGAGCTTGTCCATGATGTCCTGTAGTTGATAGTTTGAGTTGCTCCGGTCTTCACGGTTATTGTTCCCGAAGAGGGCGAAACGTTGAACCCTCCAGGCCTGCTAGCATTGAACAGGTAAGCACCATCCGTCTTTTCAAAGACTATGGTGGGCCCGGTTGAGAAAGCGGTCGTTCCGTTAAGTGTGACGGCCCAAGTTGTTTGGTTGCCTAGCCCGTTCTCGTTGAAAACGACCGGGAATTGCGTCGAGGGCGGCTTGAGCTGTATCATCGTAATGTTCCCATTGAAGTAGACACCTTGGTAGTTACCCGAGTTCCCGAGATTATCCTCGGAAATTGCCACAGTTGCTGAACCGTTAATGTAGGCTGAGCTAGCAACTTCCTCGGCGCCGTCCCAGCTGTCGATGACATGGTGGCATATCGGGTCGCATACCGTGTGCTCGTGATGGACTGAAGCTACGCTCCATTCGCCGAAGACTTGGTTGTACCCCATGTCCCAGATTCGAATGTGGTCCCTTGGTCCCAGACATGGTAATCCGTTCGGGTCCGGATGTTCGAGTGTGTAATTGTAGGACGCGCCGTCAACGGTTTTAGGTCCTGAGCAGTAAGCAGAGTCGCTCCAGCCTGCCATGTTCGCAGCGACCCACCAAGATGGGGCGTAGCCGGTGAAAATGAGATTGATCGGATCTAGACCGTCATCTGTCTTGCTCGGAGTACTGGGGGTCGTCACGGACTGGGTTACAGTCCCTCTGGCAGGCTCGATCCCTCCAATCCTCGTACACGTGAGAGCGAATGCGAGAACGAGGATTATTGCAGTCCGAGACGAGAGGGTCACCGAGAATTAACCTGAAGTGATCCGATGGTCACGAGCTATTCAACTTAGTGTGCTGTTCAACCCTATCGTCTCTCTCGGACCCTAATACCATAGTGTTGAGCTATCGTCCACGCCGCCTTTCTGGGAGACTCAGTTCCCGTGTCGATCGTCAGGCTTGGCCGAAACGGAACCTCTGCGTCGAGATCGAATCTCTTGAAGAGATCGCCCAGCAATTTCTTGTTAGTTATCTTCCCAAGGGATTTGCGAGCCTTGCTACTGACGCGTCTTTCCAATTCGTTCATGCTGCAATGAAGGCGCACAAAGCACACCTCTCCGCCCTGCGCACTCACCTTCCGGAGGACCCTTCTAACGAAGGGGTCATCAGTGGTCTTCCCGTAAACAAATGTGAATGTGGTGTCGATTGCCTCTTTGGCTGCTTCTTCTAGCATCTCGGCTCGATACTTTTCGGTGAGCCGGGAGAAAGGCTTGGTTCCGAACTCGAATAGGGATTCGACGAACTGGATTGAGACATGGTTATGAAATAGTTTGAAACCTGTCAGCTTCGCGAGTTCCTTTGCAACCGTCAGCTTTCCAGAGGCAGGTGGTCCATAGATGAATACGAGTTTCATTCGGGTTCTTACTTCACGCTAGACATGCTGCTGGAAGCTCGAAGATAGTATGCCCA
>JAJPJY010000128.1 GCA_021323995.1 bacterium
AACGCTACAACCAGGAAGACATTTTCCGAGGAGCAGACTTCGACTCAATCTTCCGAGACGTAGGCGGCTTCGGAGGCATATTCGAACAGCTACTGAGAGGATTCGGAGGCTTCGGCTTCCAAGGATTCCAAACCCCACAGAGACCCGTCCAAGGACAGGACCTTGCTTATGATCTCCAGATCAGCTTCGACGAGGCAGCGCAGGGAACATCGAAAGAAATCGAAGTCCCACGACTGGCCCAGTGCAACATATGCAATGGATCAGGCGCCCAGCCAGGCAGCCAGAGAAAGACGTGTAAGGTATGCAATGGTCGCGGTCAAGTCCAGCAGATCCGACGATCAGGCTTCGCCCAGATGATCCAGATAACCACGTGTCCCCGGTGCGGCGGCGAAGGAACCATAATCGAAAAGCCGTGCAAAAACTGCGGAGGCTCAGGCCTCATCAGAAACAAGACCAAGCTCCAAGTGAAAGTGCCAGCGGGAGCCGATGAAGGACAGAGCCTGCGACTCCGCGGCGAAGGAAACATGGTCCAGGGAGGACGCCCCGGAGACTTGTATGTCCGCATCCACCTCAAGCCACACGAATATTTCAAACGAGACGGCGACAACATTCTCTACGAGACCAAGATCAGCTATCCAAAAGCCGCGATGGGTGGCGAACTGGAAGTTCCCGCGATCGACGGGAAAGCCATGGTGAAGATTCCACCGGGAACAAAAGCCGGGACCGTTTTTCGTCTCGAAGGCAAAGGCTTCCCCCACGTCGAAGGCTGGGGACGTGGGGACGAGCTAGTGAGGATAGACGTTGATATTCCCAAGGACCTGAATAAACGCGAACGAGAACTGTTACAAGAACTGGCCCGCCTGCGCGGGGAAAATTTGTAGATTCAGCCAGAGTCTTTCTTCGGCTCGACCCGCTCTGGGACCGGGACTATCGCGGTCACCGGTGGCGATTCTGACACTTGCGCTAGAGGAGAATTCGATTCTGGTAGACTCGTGATCGGATGAGCTTCCGTGCCTGGTAGATTAGATAGCATCTTCTCGACCGCTCCTCTAAGCCTCGGCGCGGCAACGGCCTCAAGACTTCGCTTCGCACGTTGAAGGTTCTTGTAGAGGGTAGCCGCGACGGCGCTGCCTGCCAGACCGATCCCCAATCCGAGAACTGCTGTATACGTTGTACCATGACTGAGCAAGACCTGATCAACATACCCTTGGAAATACGCATTGTAGATATACTCGCTCACGACCCAGTAAGAGAGGAAACCGATTATCCCCGCCTCAACAAGCATGAAAACCTTGACAGAGCCAGGCGTGACAGCCTTCTGAGAACTCCTCGCGGGACCCAACTAATCGAACGGCCTCCTCTACGAAGCGCCCTAGCTCGGACGATAATTTGAGACGATTGTACCTCTGCCCGATGACCTCGAAGAACTCACAACGTGAGTTTTGCTTTCCAGAGTCGGAAGATGATACACCGTTCCCAGACAGCTACCAAACCCTCGGCAATGCCTGGAGTTTGAACGTCCAATGAGTCAGAATGCCAAGATCTTCCAAAAGAATCCACTCAAGTTGGATGTACCTACTCAGTTCGGAAGGACTACTAAGTATATATCCCGAAGCGGCTCTACACATGTCAGTGACTTTAACGAAACAGACCAATGCCGGTTTGAACCTACCAAGCTTTGAGGACCTCGACGAGAGCAACCTAACGTCCAGAGACACCAGCGTCGTCCAGGCAGTAATGGAGGAAGGCCTGACGGTTTTCACGTTCGACGGGCTCAAGAGACTGCTCGGATTGCACCAAGAGAAACTATCGAGAATAATCGACCGTCTTGAAGAAGAAGGAGTAGTGGAGAAGGTGCCAGAGGGCTACCGGGTTACGGCCAAAGGAAACGCGCTCATCCCCCGACCTCTCAACTCAACCCAGCCTCCAATGCCTATCGTCCAGTCGCTTCTCCCCAGAGACGTAAATCTTGAGAGCATAGTTTCCCAGTTGAAGGGCCGCTGGTTCGGAAAACTACGCTGGCTCGGATATTCAAAGAACGATGAAGGCGTCGTCCTGAAGTGGATCGCTGAAGAAGATGGATTCCAAATAGACGCCAAGTTCAGTGACAATTATCTCAGCATAGACGCGAAGATCGGCGAGACAGGTGAAGCTAGCGAGGCAGTGAAGGCCGCGCACCTCTTGCTAGGGCACGTCTCACGCTCCTATAGTGTACCAAGACGTAGAGACCACATGGTGTCCCCAATAGCCTTCTACACAGTAGCTGACTTCGCATAGACTGTGACCAGTATCCCGGGTCGCCGGTCAACAAATAGCCCAGCCTACCCTTTACCGGTAGGTGAAAAAATGAGTAAAACAAGCAATTCGTCAGCGATTCTCGAATCCGTATCAGACGCTATCGTCGACGTAACAGAACGAGTCTCCCGATCAGTCGTCCGGGTTGGAGCCGGAAGATGGAGAGGCGGCACAGGCACCGTCTGGAGCAAAGACGGACACATCGTAACGAGCAACCATGTTGTTGGAGATCTACGCGAAGTCGAAATCGGCTTCAGCGATGGCAACAAACAAGTCGCGAAAGTAGTGGGACGAGACCCCTACTCGGACATTGCAGTCTTGAAAGTTGACAGTGACAATCTCACCCCAGTCGAGACAGGCAATTCTGACAATCTCAAAGTAGGACAATTCGTCCTCGCAGTCGCAAACCCGTTCGGCAGACAACCAAGCGCCACATCAGGCATAGTCACCAACCCAACATTCAGCACCAGAAGATGGTGGGGCGGCGGAGGACTCGACAAGGTCCTCGTCACAGACGCACGACTCAACCCAGGCTACTCAGGCGGACCACTAGTAGACGCCAGAGGAAGAATGGTCGGAATCAACGCAGCCTACGCGAACAACCGAGGAATCTCAGTACCAGTCAACACAGTCAAGACAGTAGTCGACAAACTACTCCACGACGGCAAAATCAAACGCGCATACATGGGCATCACAGCAGAAACAATACGCCTACCAGAAAACCTCGTCAACCAACCCGCCGGATTGATCATCTACGGCGTAGACCAAGACAGCGCAGCCAAGAAAGCAGGCGTCGCACTAGGGGACGTCATCGTGAAACTCGACGGCAATCCAGTCGAAACACTGGCCGACCTACGCGGTCTGCTAGACGACAAGGCAATCGGAAAACAAGCAAAGCTCTCAGTACTTCGCGGAGAAAAGCTCACAGAGCTGACGATAGTACCCACAGAAGCAGAACAAGACTAGAGAATCGACGGCTAAGAAAAGGGCTCTGGGCTCAGCGCCCCAGAGTCCAGATCTTTTTATTCTTGGATGGTGGATGTTAACGATGGTTGAATCGCCCGGGTTAAACAGCCCTTAAGTGTCCTCGAATAGGATAATTCAATGGATAGCAATTGAGAAAAATCTCACTTGCAGTCGGGCTGGCGCTGCTGATCTCAGGAATCATTTCAGAAGCTATGTACATAACCACTTCCAACGTCGCTTACGGCAATACGATAGCTTCAAGCGCATACCTCACTTTCGGAATATTATGCATCATCATCGGTTTCATCTTCATGTTAACCAGCGCAAAGATTCCAAAGATCCGAATCCCTTAGCCCCGGCATATTTTCGATTGGACTGAAATCTCGAAGAAACTGACGGCTAGTCGCTCCAGCCTGCAGACGCGCCGGTCTTGTCCTCAAACATCCTCGTCTCAACATCCTTACGGAAGGATTTCGGCACCAGTTTCTGCATGAGAATATTCTC